>CAZGVZ010000363.1:0-733 GCA_964529145.1 uncultured Fibrobacteraceae bacterium
ATACCGCCTGGCCCGCTCAAGCCGGACCACGGCTTTTAGCCGTGGTAGTTGATTCGGCATCACGATTGCGTCGCTCGCTTTTCTTTGCTATATTATTGAATCTCCAGCATCTCTCAACCCGTTAAAAAATGTTATGCGGCAGTTCCGGAAAATCCTGAAGATCGTACTTGTTGCGGCGAAAATAACCGCCATCTCGATCGCATCGCTCCTGCTTGCCTATGCCGTCGTTTTTTCCATTTTGGGAACAGTCGCACTGTACAAGGCTTACCTCTACGTAAAAAGACCGATACAAGAGGTGGAGGTGTACCGTACGTTCAACCCGAAGCGCACGAAATTCATGGAGCAGCGCATCAGGGAGCTGAAGACGGATTCGCTTTGGCAGGGTGGAGATACCCTTCTGCATGCGTTCCTGTCCCTGGATTCGATTTCCCCCAACCTGACGAGTGCGGTAATCGCCGCGGAAGACGACGCGTTCTACCTGCATCCGGGTATAGATGTGGCTTCGATCCTGTCGGCCAGCGAATCAAACCGCGCCCTGGGGAAAAACCGCTATGGCGCAAGCACTATAACCCAGCAGATGGCGAAGAACCTCTTCCTGAGCAGTGAACGCACTTTCGAGAGAAAGGCGAAAGAACTGGCCTACTCTCTGCTCATGGAACGTTATCTCGGCAAGGAACGCATTCTCGAACTTTACATGAATTATGCACAGTGGGGCAGGAATATTTTTGGATGT
>CAZGVZ010000363.1:743-4974 GCA_964529145.1 uncultured Fibrobacteraceae bacterium
GGCAGCGCAGTTTTATTACAAGAAAAGCGCAAGGAAACTGTCTAAACCCGAAGCCGCCAGGCTGGCCGCGGTCCTCGCAAAACCTTCCACGCTGACTCCTCACCATGTCAAATCCGTCTATTTCGGAAAAAGACTCGCGGTCATCGCCCAGAATCTCCACCTTCACCATTCAATCGACGATTCGGAGTATTTCGCGATCACCGGAACCTTTCCGGCTCCGCCGGCGAAACCGGACAGGGACTCGCTGCAGCAGTATGGAAAGAAGGACTCCGTAAAAATCGAAAGAACGAGTTTCTGAACTCCCGGATTCGAATCCTCGTGAGATCAGAACATGAGCGGTTTTTTCTTCTTCGGGTCGCTTTTGGGTTTGCCCGATCCCGGGGCGCTGAACATGCGAATGATATTTTTCTGAGTTTTTTTGCCTTCTCCGTGAAGGTCGCAAGGTTCGACCACCGTCTCATCGAGAAAATACTCCACTACCGGTTTGGGACAGCTCGGGCACGCGAGCAGGTGCGATTCACTGCAGATCATTTCGGTCTTTATTCCTTTATCGGGACGACGGAAACCGGTTTTGTGAAGATCGCGGTGCAGCGGGATCATGGTGCGGACCCAAACCGGGATGGCCGCCAGGGTTCCGGTGACTCCCATTCCGAGCGAAAGCCGCTCGTCGACACCAGTCCATACCCCGCAGGCGATATTAGGGGTGAAACCCACGAACCACGCATCGGAGTAGTCGTTGGTCGTGCCGGTCTTTCCGCCGGCGGGATGGGTGAAACCGAGGCCAGGAATCGATGATCCAGTGCCGCAGCAGACCACAGTGCTCAACAGGGAACACATCAGGTATGCCGTGGCCGCGGAAAGGACTTCTTCTTCATGGGGTGCGTGGCTTTCGAGTACCCGGCCGTTTTTATCGACGATCTTCTCGATCCCGTACGGCGCTGCGCGTATGCCGCGGTTGGGAAACGCAGAATACGCCGAGGTCATTTCGAGAGGGGTCGCCTCACAGGCTCCGATAGCGAGGGCAGGGACGGGATTCATGGAGTGCTTGAGCCCCATGCGGCGCGCGTAGTCGATGACGACCTGGGGTCCGACCTTGTTGAGAACCTGTATCGCCACTAGATTGACAGATTTCGCGATCGCCTTGCGAACGGTGATGGGTCCGTTGAAGACTTTGTCGTAGTTTTCAGGGCGCCATTCCCCGTCCGGAGTGACAAGGGTGATAGGTTGATCGAGAACGACAGTTGCGGGAGTAAAGCCGTGGTCCATCGCGGCCGCGTAGACGAACGGCTTGAAGGAGCTCCCGGGCTGCCTCCGGGCGTAGAGCGCCCGGTTGAATTTGCTTTCCGCGAAGTTTCTTCCGCCGATCATGACCCTGATCGCGCCGGTACGTACATCGAGCGCGATGACGGAAATCTGGGCATGACGCAGTTTGACGGAATCCGGCAGATCCTTGAATTCCGCGGCATGTGCGTCGTAAATGGAGTCGAAGTGCTCGAGGAAACGCTCCCTGGGAATCCTGAGCTTCCGGTCGGCGTGCGTGCTGTCGAGAAAAATGCGGTTGAGCCGGTTCTGGAGACTGAGGATCTGGCGCCCGCAGCTTCGTTCGGCCGAATCCTGCGCGACCGGATCGAGAGTCGTGTGTATGGTGAGCCCCCCGTTATAGAGCAGGTCGTCTCCGTATCTTTCGGAGACGTGTTTTCGAACCATCTCCACGAAATAGGAGCCTTTGCCTCCCTCCCTCGGTCGGGGTTCTGACTGCACCGGGAGCGTGATGGTCCTCTGACACTCCTCTTTATCGATTTTCTTCATGGACCTCATTGCACGGAGAACGGTATTCCGGCGTTCGGTAATGAGCGGAATGTTCTCCTTCTTATCGGGACGAAATGGTTCTGGCCGCTGGATGAGTCCGCCGATTGTCGCACATTCGTTGAGATCGAGTTCGCCGACATGTTTGTTGAAATAATAAAGGCTCGCCGCTTCAACACCGTACATCCCGGCGCCCAGGTATACCTGGTTGAGGTAGAGCTCGAGTATTTCGTCTTTGGTATAGCACGACTCGAGCTGCACTGCGGTGAGCGCTTCGCGCAGTTTACGGATAAGTGAAGAACGCGCGGTCAGGTAGACGTTGCGCGCGAGCTGTTGCGTCAATGTCGAGGCGCCCTGGGCGTACCCGCCGCGCGCTATATCGACGATGATCGCCCCTATGATTCTACGGACGTCGATACCCCAGTGCCGGTAAAAACGGCGGTCTTCGATAGCGACCACGGCTTCCCTGAGATGGACCGGAATCGAATCGAGCGGGACGTAGTAACGCCTTTCGATTGAAAACTCGTGGATGAGCTGACCGTCCCTGCTCAGTACCTTCGAAACTAGCGGCTGCTGGATATTCTGCATCTGACCGAGTGTGGGGAGTGTTTGAAAC
This sequence comes from uncultured Fibrobacteraceae bacterium, assembly GCA_964529145.1. Lineage (GTDB taxonomy): Bacteria > Fibrobacterota > Chitinivibrionia > Chitinivibrionales > Chitinispirillaceae > JAFGNB01. Next base: position 3,166 of record CAZGVZ010000363.1, read on the forward strand.
AGCCGGAAAAGGAATACTGCGCCGGATGCGGCGCAGAACGTGATGATCGTAACCGCCATTGCCAGGACAATAAGGAATGGAATTCCCCGTAACTTCTCATCCGGTTTTTTCGGTCCGGCCCCGGGAGTTTCCGAAAAGAATTCACCGGATCTATGCATTGCATCCTTCCGGAAATACGGGGAGAGCCGGGCCGGAAACATGGTTGAAAAGTCGTGTAATTCCGGCTCGATTCAACGGCACGAAAGCGAGCGGTCTCCGGATGAAAGAGTGTGTGGGCGGTTCCCGGCGGATTCGTGGTGCTGTCATACAATCTAAAAATATAGCCGAGGGCGAAAGAAGTCAAACGTACTCCGTAACGAGATCAGGATTCAAAAGGTTGCACCTCCATTCAGGCAAAAGAAGTATTTTCATCCCGAACCATTGATCTTGTGCCCGGAAGGGATCTCTTATATGAAAAAAGCGCTCATCACCGGAATCAGCGGGCAGGATGGATCCTATCTTGCCGAGTTACTGCTGGAAAAAGGATACGAAGTCCACGGAATGATCCGCAGGGCAAGTTATTTCAATCGGCAGCGGATAGACCCTCTCCACAGGAAATCGAAAGCGGACGGCGTTCCCTTCTTTCTCCACTACGGTGACATGACGGACAGCAGCAACCTGAACCGCCTGCTCGAACGGGTCAGGCCGGAAGAAATCTACAACCTTGCCGCGCAATCGCATGTACGGGTTTCATTCGAAGTTCCGGAATACACCGCCGATGTCGACGCCTCCGGTACTCTCCGTCTTCTGGATGCGATCCGGGAAACGGAACTCCCCTGCAGGTTCTATCAGGCCTCGACCTCGGAGCTCTACGGCAAAGTGCGCGAAGTGCCTCAGACCGAAACCACGCCCTTTTACCCCCGTTCCCCTTACGCTGTCGCCAAACTTTTCGCCTTCTGGACCGTGGTCAATTACAGGGAGTCCTACAGACTTCATGCGTCTAACGGTATCCTTTTCAACCACGAGTCCCCCCGCAGGGGTGAAAATTTCGTTACCAGGAAAATCACCATCGGGGCCGCGGCGATCAAAGCTGGGAAAAAGGAATGCATTCACCTCGGCAATCTCGATGCCCGCCGTGATTGGGGGTATGCCCCCGATTATGTAAGGGCCATGTGGCTGATGCTTCAGCAGCAGGAGCCCGACGACTACGTGATAGCAACTGGAGAAATGCATAGCGTAAGGGAGTTCTGTGAAAAAGCTTTCGCCGCGCTTGGCATGAGAATCGAATGGAAAGGGACCGGAGTCGATGAAACCGGTATCGACCACGCATCCGGTAAAACCGTCATCCGGATAGATCCACGCCATTTTCGTCCGGCCGAAGTGGACCAACTGCTTGGTGATGCGGCCAAAGCGTCGCGTCGCCTGGGCTGGAAGCCCGAAACCACCTTCGAGCAGCTCGTCTCGATCATGAGCGAAGCGGATTGGAATGCTGTCAAGAATTTCTGAGGAGGCGAATTCATGTTCCGGTTTGAAGGTGAACGCGCCAATGCAGACAAGAAGAGAAGGTCCCGTATGCATTTGAATTCTTCGAAAACAGCCGTGGTTTCGAGCCTGATTCTGTTCCTGATGCTGGCCTCCCCGGGATCGGCCGAAGAGGAAGAGATCCGGTGGGAGGAAGCGGCCAGGCAGGTCGACCGGTTTCCTTTCAGCCCGGCGTTCATCGACTCCATCAGGAAAACCCATGGCGCCCCGGTACCGGTCCCATCGCTACGTGTACTTCGCGATCAGGCGTTCTGTGTGCCGGAAACTCTGGTATATCAGGTAAAATGG
>CAZGVZ010000364.1:0-4958 GCA_964529145.1 uncultured Fibrobacteraceae bacterium
GTCCGGGAATCTCCCCCGATATTCTCCCTAACATCTACGACCTGTTCTTCACCACCAAGGAGGTGGGCAAGGGGACCGGAATGGGCCTGGCGATCTGTCATCGGATCATGGAGGAATGCAATGGTCGTATCGATATTACAAGCGAGCCCGGTGCCGGTACCAGGGTCATTCTCGATCTTCCGGCACACCAGGGCAACGCAACGGAGGAGTAGAGACAGCAGGGCAGGACAAGATCCTGTTTCGAAGGGAGTGCGATGAGCAAGGGAAAGATTCTGGTGGTCGATGATGAAGCTTCGCTTCGGCTTCTTTTGAGCAAAGAACTCGGAAGGGTCGGCTACAGCATCGAAACGGTCGCCAACGGGGATGCAGCCCTTACCCGGCTCAGGGAAGACTTTTTCCATGTGGTTCTTCTCGACATTCTGATGCCCACTACCGATGGAATGGAGGTCCTGCGAACGATCAAACAGGATGCGATACCTTCCGAAGTGATCATCCTGACCGGAAATGCAACTTTCGAGAACGTGATCGAAAGTATGAAACTGGGCGCATTTGAGTACATCCGGAAACCTTATGCGCTGAGCGAACTCCTCATTCAGATAGAACGTGCGATCGAACACCAGCGGTCACAGGTGGACCTGAGAATCTTGCGGGAAGAGTTGGCCCGTACCGGGCGTGGAGGGCAGCTTATCGGAAAAAGCAAGGTGATGATAGAGCTCCAAAACATCATCTCGCGTATTTCGCCAACTCAGTCGACGGTTCTGATTCTTGGTGAAAGCGGCACGGGCAAGGAACTGGTCGCGCGGTCGATCCACGACAACAGTTTGAGGAAAGAGAAGCCGTTCATCGCCATAAACTGTGCCTCATTTTCCGAAACGCTGCTCGAAAGCGAACTCTTCGGCCACGAGAAGGGAGCTTTTACCGATGCAAAGGCCCAGAAACGTGGCCTGGCGGAGATCGCGGATGGAGGCACACTGTTTCTGGATGAAATCGGTGAGATCCCTATCCATTTTCAGGCCAAGCTGCTGCGTTTCCTGGAAACCGGCGAGATTCGTCGTGTGGGAGGCACACGTGATATAGCTCTCAACGTTCGGATTATCTGCGCGACGAACCAACCGCTCGAACGGCTGGTAGAGCAGAACAGGTTTCGCGCAGACCTGTTTTACCGCCTCAACGTCCTCTCCGTAACCGTACCTCCACTCAAGGACCGGATCGACGATGTAGTCCTTCTTGTGAACTATTTCATCGCACAGCAAGGTTTCCAGAAAGAGTTCGACAGGGGCGCGCTTCAGGTGCTCAAGTCTTACGATTGGCGAGGCAATGTTCGGGAGCTCAAGAATGTGATTGAACGAACCTGCATTCTCACGAACGGGCCGGTCGTGACCGCCGAAGATCTCTCGCTCTTAAAGACTCCGGGAGAAAGGGAACCGGTAACAAAGAAATTGGTTCAGCCTCAGGTCGACATCCGGAATGAAAAACCTCTTTCCCTAAAGGAAATGGAGCGTCGGCACATCATAAAGGTCCTTGGGATCGCAAAGGGTCACAAAGGAAAAGCCGCAGAAATCCTCGAGATCAATCCGAAGACACTGTATCTGAAGATGAAGACGTACAATATCATTTCGGTGTACGAATAAATAGTTATCCGGTCGCGGTGGGGGGGGATCGTTATTGTACCGGATTGAGACAGGCTGCAAGGTGCCCTTCCGAAACTTTCCTCAGGGGAGGAATGGTTTCCCCGCACTGACCGGTCCGCCTGGAACAGCGCTGGAAGAAGGGACATCCGCGGAGTTCCCGGCCCGGCTCCAATTCCACCTGTATCGTGCTTCCCCGCTGTTTCCTTCCTCTCCCTGGAACAGGAACACTTTCAAGCAGCAGGACGGTATAGGGGTGTAGAGGGTGCGTGAACAGTTCGGATTCGCTTGCGTCTTCGACTATCGACCCGCGGTACATTACCGCGATGCGGTCTGCGATGTGCCGTACGACCGCCAGATCATGAGAGATGAACAACTGTGTCTGGTCGTTCGCGGCGCGGAGTTCCCGCAGCAGGTTTATGATCTGCGCCTGGATGGAGACGTCGAGGGCGCTTACGGGTTCGTCGGCGATGATGAATTCCGGATTAGTCGCGATCGCGCGTGCGATTCCGATCCGCTGACGCTGTCCCCCCGAGAATTCGTGAGGATATTGATTGAGATGGGCCCGTGAGAGTCCGACCTTCTCGATCAATTGATAAATGCAATCCATGCGTTCGGATGCGGTGCCGCCCAGTCGATGTATGAGAAAGGGTTCCTCGAGAATCGCCCTGACAGTCATGCGGGGATTTAGCGAACTGAATGGATCCTGGAAGATCATTTGCATCTTTCTTCGCATTCGCTTCCGATCAGCGCGGTTAGCTGCGGTCCATGCCGAGCGTTCCCCCGAAGATGAGGAGAAGAAGAACGTGATCTCTCCAGAAGTAGGGGAAAGGAGTCCTGCGATCGCCTGTGCGGTCGTTGTTTTTCCGCATCCCGACTCGCCTACCAGCGCGAAAATCGAACCGCGGTCAATGGAAAACGAGATACCGTCCACCGCTCTGATCTGCCCGATGGTCTTGCCGAAAACCCCCTGTCGACGGGGAAAATGGATCTTCAAATTGTTAACGGCGACGATCGCTTGTTGAACATTGTTCCCCGCGGGTTCACATTTCATAGAGAAAACACCTCGCGTGATGGGAAGGGTCGACGGCCACAAGAGACGGGCGTTCGGATGCGCACCGTTTCATTGCCCTGCCGCACCGCGGGTGGAAAGGGCAACCTCCGGGTATACGATATAGAGTAGGCACCTCCCCGGGAATGACCGTAAGCGATTTTTTCCTTGAGTCGATTGTCGGAATGGTTTCAAGCAGGTTTACCGTGTAGGGATGCATAGGCGCATCGAAGAGCCGGCGTACAGGTGCATATTCCATTACCTCGCCGGCATACATGACCATCACGTTTTGCGCGATATCTCCAATGATTCCGAGGTTATGGGTAATGAGCATCATGCCCATGCCTTTTCTCTCCTGAAGATCGTGCAGCAGATCGAGTATTTTCGCCTGAACCGTAACATCGAGAGCGGTCGTGGGTTCGTCCGCTATGAGGAGGCTCGGATTTCCCACCAGGGCCATGGCGATCATCACCCGTTGCCTCATACCGCCACTGAGCTGGTGCGGATAACTTTCGGCTGTACGTTTCGGGTCCGGAATGCCGACTTCCGCAAGTATCGATTCGGTAAGCTTACCGGCCTGAGACAGTGGAACTATCCGGTGTTCGAGAATGACCTCCCTGATTTGATGTCCACAGGTGAAAACAGGATTGAGGGATGTCATCGGATCCTGGAATATCATCGAAATGCGCCCGCCGCGAAGTGAACGCATTTTCGGTTCGGAAACTTTAAGTATATCGGTGCCTTCAAAGAAAATTTCTCCTCCGCTTATCTTGCCCGGAGGATCAGGAACCAGTCTCATGACCGCGAGGGCGGTCATGGTTTTACCGCAGCCCGACTCACCCACGATGCCAAGGGTGTCGGTGGGTCCGAGAGAGAATGAAACACCTCTGACCGCATCAGCCATGCCATGCGGTAATTTTATGGATACACGAACTCTTTCACACGCGAGCAGCTTTTTCACCTTACCCCTCGTTACGTTTCCCGCCATCGGTGATTCAATATAATTCGATGGAGTCGGGAAGATAGTAAACCTGTAAGATTTTTCTTTCCGCGGTCCGGTTCACGCATTTCGGGTCAGCGACATGGATCCAATAAAATGCGGGTGCCCCTGAAAACCTCTTTTTCTTCTGCAGCCCGTCTGCAAACTCCAGCAGCGGACCGGATCGGATCGATATCCCCTTCGCGGCTACAAGCCCGTTCCGCTCGCTGCCGCTGCGCATCTCATCGTAAATTAATCGTCCGATTAAGGGCAAAGCGAAAATAATCAGTTATCATAATTTTTTTAAGATTCAATAAGTTACATAATTTCAATGATAGAAATGAAAACAAGAGAATACATTTTATCAGGATATGACATTGACGCAACACAATATACATGCTATATTGTAGTTCAGAATGCCGGAAATGACATATTACATGCTCGGCAAGAATCATTGTGGAATCCCTTCCGGATTTGCACAACGGAACCACGGCCTGGAGGCCGTGGGGCAGGACAGCAACTTAGGGCGCAAGCGCCCGTCCGTCTTTTTGCGGGCTGTGTCATAGCCATTCTTGAAGCGTTAGCGTCCAGTGCTTCGCACTGTTTCCGTAATACCGCTTCGCCGCTCAAGCCGGACCACGGCTTTTAGCCGTGGTAGTTGACTCGCACCACCAACCTTTCCCCGGAGGTCATGCATGAAACGACGTGCCGTTCCCGTAATCCTTGCGGTGCTCATGCTTTCAACGATTGCGTTCGGCCAGATGCAACTCAATTACGTGTACTCGCGCGCGGTGAAGGAGGGATATTCCCTGCACACCATAATCGATTCACTGATCCTTGATTCGAGGGTCAATTCAGGTCTTGCGATGACCCGGTGCGCACTGGTGCTCACTCCGGCGGCGTTCAGCGACAAGTACGTGCGATCGATCATTGTAGAAGATACCGCGAGTACAACCGACCCAATTCAAATCCGGATGCTCGACAGTATAGAAATCAGCATGAACTTTCACCTGCCTGCGGATTTTGTAGTTGACAGCATGTGGCTCTGGATCGACGGTGAACCGGTAGCCGGCGCGATCCAGGACCGTTCGCTCGCTTCCCTGCAGTACCAGCAGATCGTGGGCGTGCGAAGGGACCCGGCGCTTCTCGAGTTCTGGGGCAACGGTTCGTATAACCTTCGCATATTCCCCGCTTCATCCCTGAAATCCAGAAAGGTCATGATCGAGTTTCATCATACTTTCGACGATGATTCGATCGAGGGTGCGTCCGCAAGCGCGAACCTGCCTTTCTCGTATGACAG
>CAZGVZ010000365.1:0-4947 GCA_964529145.1 uncultured Fibrobacteraceae bacterium
GATTCCTTACGCTTAAGGAACGGAGTGACAACGCCGTGGTCCCCTTGCTGAAAATTCCATGGGGATCACATTTGCCCTCTTTTACCGAAGCAGGTAATGACGCTTCGATTGTGGTCGAACCACCCCATATGTACACTCTTATCCAATACTTTGATAAAATGGCGGATACGGAGAAACAGCATTGCGATGGGGTCAATAGACCACATCGCTTTCCCAGGCCATGACGGTTCCATCCCTTTTTCCAGCATAGATCTCGCCATTGACGAAAATGGCACGGTTATTGATTATAAATCGGTTTTATATTTACTTTTAATGCCGGTCCAACATGTGAACGTACCGGGTGAGAAAAGCGGCTGGTTACTATCAGTATAGTATTTTCGGAATGCTGTTCGTTCCTGAAGTCTCCCTTTTCCTGCTCGACACAGATCCTGTTTTTGAAAATTCGAATCCGGGGATATCATCATGCTCCGTACCTCAGGCCTCAAAGCTGCACCTCTCGTGATGCTTATGTCGTCATTCCTTTTCGCGGCCGCCGACACGGTTTGTCATGTCATAATCGGCGGTGATGTCCTGAAAATAGACGGCCTCACCCGGAACATCCCCCTTTCCGCCGTCGGCATCGGCCGGGAGATCGGCTATGTTGCGCCCGACATAACCGCAACCGACGCGCGACGTGCGATTCCCGCGATCGTCCTTCTCATCGACGACTCCGGCAGCATGATGCAGAACGACAAGGACGCGAACCGGTACGTGGTCACAGGGGAAATTCTGGACGAAATATATCTCAGGGAACCCCAGACCCGGGTAGCGGTAGTGACGTTCCGGAACTGGCTGGCATGGGACTGGCGGGAAAATCCGCTTTTCCGGAAGATCTCGTCGCCTTTCGCATGGAACGATTCCTATTTCCCGCTCACGCCTCTGGATTCGGTGTTTTCTGACGGTAAGCGGGGCATCGACAAGATCAAGGCTCTTTTCCAGATGGATCAATGGAAGCTTCTTCAGGCTTTCCATTCGGACAGCACCGAAAGGACGCGCCCGCCGAAATACGATCCCCAGGGGAATCCTCTCCCCACGACCCAGTCCGATCAGGGAACGGACATCACGCTCGCCTTTACCGCGGCAAAAGACGCCCTGAGGAACTCGGCGACACCCAGGGAACGGCAGTTCGTGGTGTTTCTCTCCGACGGATATCATGGAGGAGTCGATGTGGAAATGGAGAGTGCAAAACTCGATTACATAAACGGTGTCGACATCCCGGCCACCTTCACCATTTTTCTCGGAGACAGCGTCAAGGTGCCCCCGGAGCAGCTCAAGACGATGATCGGGAACATCAGGGACAACGGATACTCATCCACGAATCCCCGGAGCGACCTGTGGTCGATCGCATCCTCTCACGACACGCTCCTCGAACTCATGCAGCGGGAAATCCTCTCCCAGGTGTATGCACCGCTCAAAGTGGCTTCTTCGGCGAGAATCGGAAGCATCCAGGCTGTCGAAATCTCTGAAAACAGCATTACTTTCGAAAAACCCATCCCCCTCGATCCGGACACTACCGTTCTATCCCTTGAGCTCACGTTCCCCCTTTCGGTAGAAGGGGGAAAGCAGAATCGCGATACGGTAATCCGTTCACAGGTTACGTTCATACGGGATGCGGATGCGGAATTCTCTTCCAGTGATACCAATTTCCAATCGTTATGTTTCCTTCGCGAGCTCTCGTTGACCTGCGGATCGAAACCGATAGAGTCGGTGATCGGGAACAGCCAGACCGCTCTGACTGCCGGTTTTCTGCTCGAGGGCATCGCTCCCGTTCCGGCACAGACGGCGAGCGTATATGCCGTACCTCCCGGTGACAGCCTCGGTCTCGTACTCGCGTACGGATCACCCCGGTTCTCCGGTTCGTTCATACGCGCACGAACCGGCGATCCTGACACCGGCAATGAGATGCTCCGGCTCGAAAAGAACGGCAGTATTCGCATTGTGTGGCGCAACCCGGACCTTCCGCTCGACACTGTGAGCAAAGAATACAGCGTATCACCCTATGACCCGGTGGAGATCACCGGCGCATGGTATCTCGATACCGACCGGGACGGATGGATCGACGCGATCTCGGTGGCCACGGACCGGCCCGTAAACGAGCTGGAATTCTCGAACCTATCAATGGACCGGCTTGTATTGCCTCCTGATAGAAAACTGACCTTCGAATCGGTAGAGAGGGTCGAGGGCGACCGCGGATTCACAATCGCAGTGACACAGGACCGACGCATTCCACCCTTTACCGGAGGTACCGGTTCCGACTCCCTGCTGGTCACGGATTTCGAAATCGGTCCGTACGATGATTACATCGCAAGGGGGACCTACCCGATCGGGGATGGTATGGCCCCAGTGATCATATCTGCTGTTTATACGGCTGAAAAGAACGGCGCCACGCTAACCGTGACCTTTTCGGAGACTGTAACCGGGATCAGCACCGAAACTCCTTTCAAGTTCATCTCCGAAGACGGGACCCCTTATACTATGCGTGTCGAACCATCGGGAAACGACACGGGAAAGACAATCGTCTTCAGGGTACTCGAAATGAATTCACAGACAGGAAAACCCGGAGTCAACGACTCCCTCTGGATCGCATCATCATCCCTTCTCTCGGACGAAACCGGAAACGTGCAGGTCGAACCCAACAGAAAGGCCAGGCTCGAAACGGAATTTCCCGCGATCGATTTCAACGTGGCCGCCTATCCCAATCCTCTCAGGCGGAGCACCGCGCAGAGTTTCTCCATTCCCGGATTTAAAACTGTCCACCAGGGAACGGTATTGGCCATAGAAGCCGATTTTCCGGTACACGATATCAGAACGGCTATCGATACCGTCGAAACGCGAATCTACGATATCGTCGGGAATGTCTGTGCCTCCGGACTCGAGAACAAGGCAGTGGGAAACCGGTGGTACATACACTGGGACGGCACGAACCGGCACAGGCGAAACGTAGGCAACGGCGCCTATTGCGCCGTGATCACGATCACTGCAATCGATAAAACAAAGCGTTCGAAACACGTGAGGAAATGCAAGTTCGCGTTCCTCCCCTGAGCATGCGGGGACCGTGCGACTATTTGATAGTTACAAGAGGGGGTTCAGTATGACACGCGTCATAATACCGGTACTGGTACTGCTTGGCACGAACGGTATCCCGGCCGGCGTCCAGTATCATTATTCGGGCACGGTAAGGAACGTAAAGGGAGACCCGATCGCCAATGCGCTGATAACGATCCAGGCAAACGGCGCGTCGGCCGAAACCGACGCACAGGGCAATTACCTCCTCGCTGGCGAGATCGCCTCAGTGCTTCCGAGGTCCGAAAACACGGTCGACGGGGCAGCCATTGTCAATGGAGCGCTCCGCCTGAGCCTTGCCCGTCCGGGCGAACTCGGGATAACCGTTCACCGCCTCGACGGGACGGTCGCGGGATCGATACCTGCCGCGGAATACCCGCGGGGTAACCACACTGTGCGGCTCCCTTCCGTCGCATCTTCCGCCTCGATATATCTCATCAAGATAACCGCAGATGGCTCTTGCCGGATCGTCAGATACGCACCACTCGGCAGATCGGCCCTGATGAGCCGCTCACCGGGTGCATCCATCATTTCAGGTTTACGGAGTGCAGAGGCTCAGAGCGGGAACAATACGGTGCTTCGCGCTTCGGCTGCGGGATATCGCAGCAGCGATACGGTATCCACGAGTTTAATCGGCACGTATGACTTCACCCTGCCGGACCTCGGAAGCGGGGGGATCGGGACCGCCGGTCAGGAAGACGGCTCGATAGACAGACTCGCCACCTGGGGGAAGGAACAGTACTTCTGGGGAGATCCGGGGAGCGGAAAAGAGATACCTCTCGTCAAAGTGGTGACCGCGGTGAGTCCGGACGCCGTGGATATCGCGCTCATCTTCAATCCTGGTTTCGTTGACAACACCTATGGCAATGGAAGGATCGGATGGAACAAGCATACATTCGAACAACTGGTGAAAAGCGATCATGTGGAAATCTCGGTGCGGAACGGAGATGAACAGGAGGTCTTTTTCGGAAAAATCGACATGATTTCCCCCTCTTCGAAGGCGCCCTCCGGCTATGCGAGCCTCGGACCGCTTGGAGGCGACGGTGCACTCGTCACCGGAACGGAGGACGATATTCTTTCGTTCGGCACCTCGATGGACGACAACCTCAATTACTACAACTACCGGCTCTTTACCGATTCACCCGAAACCGACTCCGTCTACACGCCCAATCCTCAATATCCCCACTGGGAATATTACGCGATCTACCGTATCTCTTTCGACCCGGCGGTGTTCGGTCCTTCGGGCTTCGGAGACATACAGATGACTTCGGTGCACGCGTCACCTGCCAAGACCAAAGAGGAAACGGTGACTGTCACCGAAAAAGATCCGCCCGCAGACACCGACGACCCGTTCACCCACACCGATTTCGGGAAACCTCCCAGTGACGAACCCGACCGGCCCGGCGAGGATCCTCCGACAGATCCGCCGGATATTTCCGACGATAATCCTCCGACCGATCCACCGGATACCGAAACTCCGCCGACGGACACGACCGGGCAGGCCGGCGATCCTCCTTCTGACGAAATGGAGGGGGATCCGGGCGAGACGCCTCCAGGAGACGTGCTTGAATAAGAAAGTCGATGTATATCCGGGATACATAATAGCCGTTCCCTGGAAATGGCGGAATTCTTCAGAAACGGTGAGGAACTGGCTACAAATAGCGTAATCTTTGAACCTACGTCCCTGAATGTCTGAAGTGTTCCATCGGGAATGGTTTTCCGTGCCCCGGATAAACCATATTTATTATTGATTTATCTAGTATCCCGACGCTAATATTGGCCTCTGCCAAGTCATCCATAATAGAATTGAGGCTAGGGTTATCTTTGTTTTCGAACAAATCTCCG
>CAZGVZ010000366.1:0-2740 GCA_964529145.1 uncultured Fibrobacteraceae bacterium
CGGTCGCTCACGCCTATATCTTCACCGGCACCCGCGGTGTCGGCAAAACGACCACCGCCCGGATTCTCGCCCGGGCGCTCAACTGCGAAAAGGGGCCGACCGCATCGCCCTGCGGAGCATGTACCTCCTGCAAAGACATTATCGGCGGAGCGAGCTTCGACGTACTCGAGATCGACGGCGCCTCGAACAACTCTGTGAACGATATTCGCGAGCTTCGGGAGAATGTCGGGTACGGTTCGATGGGCGGAAAGCATCGCATATTCGTGATAGACGAAGTGCATATGCTCTCCAACTCGGCATTCAATGCACTGCTCAAGACGCTCGAGGAACCCCCTAAAAACGTCATTTTCATCTTCGCTACCACCGAGCCGCAGAAAATACCCGCGACCATTCACTCGCGATGCCAACGGTACGACTTCCGACGCATCGGCGCCGAGCCGATTCTCCGGCGGCTCGAGTATATCTGCGGCGAAGAAAAAATCTCTTTCGAGCGGTCCGCACTCATGCTGGTTGCACGTAAAGCCGACGGCAGCATGCGTGACGCGCTCAGCCTGCTCGACCAGGTCTACTCGTTCTGTCACGACAACATCACGGAAAAAGAGGCAAGAACGGTTCTGGGCCTTGTCGGTATGGAGGTTTTCGAGCGAATCATGGACGCAGTGCATCAGAAAAAACCGGCGGCGGTCCTTGGGCTCGTGCAGGAGGTGCTCTATCAGGGATTCGATCTGCAAGAATTCATCGTGGGGCTCCAGGAACACCTGCGGAATCTGCTCTTCGCCCGTATCCCCGGCGCCCTCGATGCGAAGGGAATCGAGGGAGAGGAGCTCACCACTGCGCTGCTTCAATCCGCCCAACGCTTTTCGGAAAATGACCTGCTGCGCATGACGGAAATCGTCAGAACCGCAGAGCGCGATCTGAAATGGAGCACCTTCCCCCGTTTTCTTACGGAAATCATGGTATTGAAACTGGTGCACCTCGACAGCACCGTCTCCCTCGAACAGATGATAAAATTATTCGGGAACGGCACTGCCGAACCGGGACCTGCCCAGCCGGGCGACGCGGAGTCCGGCTTAAAAAAAAAACTGAACGCCGAGGATAGCGGGGTACCTGAACCCTCCCGGAGTGTGCCGGACGGCACCGAAGCGGAGCAGGAACAACGGGCCGGCGAACAGCCGTTCGGCACACCCCTCCATGAACCGGACGGTGAGCCCATTCCCCGAAATTCTTTCCCGGAGTCGTCCCCGAACCTCAGCTCCGGGGTTCCGGGGGCGTTTCCCGATGATTCAGCGCTTCCGGACGAATCGCTCTCCATGCAGGCGCAGGCTGCCGACCGCGACGGTTTCAGTGAAACCGAAAGCTCACCAGCTCCCGATATCAAGAAGATCTGGCCATCCTTTCTCGAATCCCTGCTGCGGGACCGGCCGAAAATCGGATCGTTTCTCTCTCACGCATCCATCACGGCGAGCTCATCGCATTCGGTGGACCTGCGTTTCCCGCCGGAATGCAAGTTTTCGTTTCATGAACTCAACAAGAAACCGGTCCGTGAGGAAATCACGCGATTTCTTCAGACGTTCACCAACCACTCGTTCGTACTTCGGATGACTCTAGAACCGGAAAACCTTCCTTCCGGTGAACGGAATTATTTTCAACAATCAGGAGGCATGCCGCTGACCATCAACGACGAAATCGAAAACGAACCGATCATCCGGACCGTACTCGAACTGTTCGATGGGGAAATCATTCAATAGGAGTCCTGCATTATGTCGAAAGATCTCAACAAACTGTTCAAACAGGCGCAGAAAATGCAATCACAAATGGCAAAAGCCCAGGAAGAACTTCACAAACAGGAAGTCGAGGGAAGCGCCGGCGGCGGCATGGTAACACTCAGGCTCAACGGAGCGAATGAGCTGATCAGCGTATCGATAAAACCGGAAGTCGTCGATCCGGACGAGGTGGAAATGCTCGAGGACATGATCGTTGCGGCGTTCAAAAATGCCCAGGAAAAGGTCAAATCCCTTTCAGATTCGACCTTCGGTTCGATTACCGGAAAGCTCTCAATTCCGGGGCTATGATCGGACCTCTCGAAAATCTGGTCGAGGCGCTCTGCCGTCTTCCGACCATCGGCCGCAAAAGCGCATGGCGGCTCGCGCTCCATCTTATGGAGCAACCTGAATCCGAAGCGCTCCGGCTCTCCGCCACGATCGCCGAAACCAGGCAAAGGCTGCGGCACTGCCGGAGATGCTTCAACTACAGCGAAGAAGAGTTGTGTTCCATCTGCACTTCGGCGAGCCGTGATTCCGGGTGCATCTGCGTCGTCGAAAAACCGGTTGACGTCTTTGCCATCGAGCGGGGCGGACGATACCGCGGCCTGTACCATATTCTCGGAGGGGTGCTCTCGCCCCTGAACGGTATCACCATCGACAAGCTGCGTATCGACGAACTGGCCCATCGGGTTCGTACCGAACGTCCCCACGAGATCATCCTCGGGCTGGGGGGTTCGGGCGATGCCGAGACGACAGCCCACTACCTGGCGCGCGTTTTTTCCGGTGAACCGCTGCGGGTCACCAGACTCGCCCGCGGACTTCCGGCGGGAATGGAACTGGAATATGTCGATCAGATAACCCTCAGCCAGGCGCTCAACGAACGAACGGACATGCACTATGGGACCAAAACGGAAAATTGACAACCCGCTCCTCCACTGGATACGGAAAACCGGCGCGTCTCTTTTTTTTCTCGGATT
>CAZGVZ010000366.1:2750-3874 GCA_964529145.1 uncultured Fibrobacteraceae bacterium
CAGGCATCTGGTACCTGAATCAGCATGAACGGTTCTCTCCGTTCTTCGACCCTCGACATGCTCTCGTGTGGTGGTTCGGATCCATCATTCTCGTGGCGATAAGTCTCCTGCTCTCATCCCGCGCCGGCAGCACCTTCGGGAGCGACGATCCCGGACCGGTCATCATCGACGAGGTGGCCGGACAGTTCATTACCTTCTTCATGGTTCCGATCTCCCTGCGGACTCTGGTCGCGGGCTTTTTCCTTTTCCGGTTCTTCGATATAATAAAGCCCTATCCGGTCAACGATATGCAACAGCTCGAGGGCAGCCTCGGGATCACCATGGACGACGTGATCGCGGGCGTGTACGCCAACTGTTCGCTTTTTTTCATTCTTGGATTATACCACCTGATCAGGGGGTATCTGTGATGGAACTGCTCGCGGACGCGCTCGACTACTGCGCCATATTCATACGCAACCACCTCAACCAGATCTGCTTCGGCATCACGGCCGTGACGATCATGCTCTTCGGTCCGAACATCAACGGAACGACCCGCCACCTGACAAGAAAACTGAACTGGATTCTGCGCTACGGCGTGTTCGTCATCCTCTGTACGGTAGGCTACACCTTTCTCTCGCAGGCGATTTTCCAGGGCACGCGCCGGCTGCTTCTCTCCTGCTCGAGCCCCCTCCTTGTAGCGGCTACCGCGGGCATCTACCTGGTTCTCGCGTGGATCGCCAAGGAGCAGAAGGCGATATGAACACTCACCAGTTGTCGAGATTGTTGAGTATCTTCGTCGCCTTGAAATAGTTCCACCTGCGCTTGGGGGTGTTCCTTTTCAGGTCGTTGATAAACAGCCCGGCCACCACCTGTTCGTCGTTCATCATCGCCTTCCTCGCGAGATGGAACAGATAGGAGCGGTCGCCGGGAAAAAACGCATCCCATTTCTCCCTGAACTCGTTCTCGCGTATCTCGCCGAGATAATACCTGGCGATCATACGGGGTACCGGAAAGGGATGCGGCCCCCGGACAACGGTAGCGAGGATGGAATCGCACTGGTCATGATCATGACGTCCGATAAGATCCGCGGCCGAGACCGCGGCCATCGCCGTGAAAGCCGCGCTCACCGGGCACCTCGTGCTCAG
>CAZGVZ010000366.1:3884-4940 GCA_964529145.1 uncultured Fibrobacteraceae bacterium
TGGTAGATCGTGAGCGCGTCCCTGTACCGGAAGTCGTACTGGTATATATCCGCGAGCGCCATCCATGCCTCCCAGATACCGTCATAATTCAGATGCGCGGTGATACAGAGGTCGAACATCTCCTTCGCGTTCTCCTTCTGGCCGCGGTGCAGGTACACCAATCCCTGGGCAATCTGGGCCGCTGCCGTGAACCCCTCCTCCCTGCCATGCGCAGCCATGATTTTCCCGGAGATCTCGAACGCGGTATCGAGGCTGCCTGCAGCGATCAACTGGTCGAGAAGAGCGCGGTGTAACCGTTCCCAGTAAGCAGGGTACCTTTTATAAAAACCGGCCAGGGTGAAGATTTCCTCTCGTGCTTCACCGGCCGTTTCCGATCGCAGCGCCTCATGGCTGCGTAAAAGCGCGGAGATCATGGCCGAAAGATTGACCGGACTGGCAGGGAACCGTTCCGCCAGGCGCTTGAAAATGCTGTCCGCTGCGATGCTGTTGCCTTTCATGCTGAAAATGACCCCCTGAAGGAAATCATGACGGGCGGCGATCGATTCGTCCCTGCTTTTACGCGGGATCTCGTTCTTAAGCACGTCGAGAGCCTCGTCGAACCTGCGCAGGCGTACGAGGCAGTCCGCCATCTTGATCGCGATTTCGTCGGTATTGCCCATACCCTCGAGGTCCACCATGAGTCCTCTGTATTCGTCAAGAGCCACCTCGAACTCCCCGCGTTCGAGAAACCGGTCTGCGATGAGTGTGGGACTGGGGGCCTGCGGTATGGCGCGACGGTAGATCTTCAGGTTGTCGAACGTTACGGGACAGCCGTTCACGAAAAACCCGACGTTCTCGTGGCTTTTTCCGAAAGGAGGAAGGTAATCCCAGACCCTTGCGACCACCACGCCGTTGATCGTGTAGGTGATGGCGTGCTGGATCCGCTCCACTACGATATGGTTGATTGGCAGGATCGGGATCTCCCCTGCGTTGACCTCCTGGAATACGATCCCGCTGCCCGGAAAACTGATGCCGTGCGATCCGTTTCCGCCATGGTTGAAATGGAACCTGTATCCG
>CAZGVZ010000367.1:0-1635 GCA_964529145.1 uncultured Fibrobacteraceae bacterium
GACGAAGTCGCGGAATCACTTCGTGAGTGGCCTGAAATCAACATAGAAATCCAGGGTCATACCGATAACACCGGCAGAGCGGCGATAAATCTCGAACTCTCGAAGCAGCGCGCCGAAACGGTACGACAGTACCTGGTCGGAAAAGGTATCGCGGCGAACCGTCTTACGGCGGTCGGGTACGGTCAGGACAGGCCGGTCGCGGACAACAAGACCAAAAACGGGCGCGCGACGAACCGTCGCGTCGAGATCACCCGCTCCAATTGACGCGGCACACGAATCATGCCGGAAAGAGAGGCGCCTTCAGTGCGCCTCTCTTTTTTCGGGAATTTGCGGCGGCATGCCGTTTATCGGCCCATTCTTGGCTTCAGTCATCCGGTACTCTCTGTTATGATCGATCGGGAAAAGTTATTTTTACGGAGAGGTGGTTTTAAAAAACCGCATTCCGGGTTCACGCTTGCGTTTCCGGCTCACCACCCTACAGGCTGACGGATTCCTGATTTCCCTGGCGAGATATCCGGTGACCACTATCATTTCTGTGCTGTGAGGGGCTACATCTTTCCCATGGCGCCTGAAGTTTTCCGTATCTGCGATAACCATTCAAACCAGCACCCAGGAGTCGGCATGCTCATTGATTCAATTCTCGACTGTATCGGCCGGACACCGCTTCTTTCTCTCCGGAAAGCGACGGGGACCGACATTTTCGCGAAACTTGAATTCCTCAATCCCGGCGGCAGCATCAAGGACCGTATCGCACGCCATATGCTGGAGGAGGCGGAGCGCAGGGGTGACCTCAAACCGGGAATGACCATCGTGGAGCCCACCTCCGGCAACACAGGAATTGGCCTTGCCCTCGCGGGGGTGCAAAAAGGGTTTCGGGTGATTATCGTGATGCCAGAGAATATGAGCGAAGAACGCAAGAAAATCATCACCGCGCTTGGCGCGGAACTGGTCACCACACCGGCAAATGAAAGCATCGAGGGCTGTCTGAAAAAAGTGAGCCGGATACGTGAGACCCACAGGGATGTCTTTGTTCCACAACAGTTCGAAAATCCGGACAACCCGCGGATACACTACCTCTCGACCGGACCGGAAATCTGGGAGGACCTCGCTGGCCGCATCGACGTGTTCGTATCGGGTCTGGGCAGCGGTGGAACCCTCGCGGGAACCGGAAAATTTCTCAAGGAGAGAAATTCGCATCTCAGGGTCATCGCAGTCGAACCGAAAAACGTTTCCGCTTTACTCGGTCATGAACCGGGGTTGCATAAAATTCAGGGCATAGGGGACGGTTTCGTTCCCTCGGTGCTCGACCCTGCGCTCATCGACGAAGTTGTGGAAGTGACCGACGACGACGCCATCGAAACCGCGCGGATGCTCGCCCGCTCACAGGGTCTGCTCGTAGGGACTTCAGCCGGAGCGAACGTATGGGCATCGATGGAAATCATGAAAAAGATGGGACGGAAAGGAACCGTGGCGACCATTCTTCCCGACCGTGCTGAAAGGTATTTCAGTACGAGCCTGATCTGAGGATTAAAAAAAAGCCATGAGGGATCTCAGGGGGCAGGAGGTACCCGCATCTCCACCGGAAGCGAGTTGGGACTCCGGGTGAAATTCCCGATGAAATATTTGCGCGGTTTC
>CAZGVZ010000367.1:1645-4918 GCA_964529145.1 uncultured Fibrobacteraceae bacterium
CCGAACCACATAGTTCAAGAGAGTCCCAGCCGGTACTCCTGCAATCGAATCGATGGCTGAAGTATCGGGAGTGGTGAATGTTTCCCCATATTTTCCACCCATATGGATTCTTTCGATTTCATACCCGCGGAGATCACTGTAATCGACTTTGTTCCAGGAGAGCCGGACCGTCAGCCCGACGCTGTCGGGAATGGCTTCGAGCCCCTGGGGTTGTGGAGTGAGCGACTTGAGCACGACAGTATCCACGATGGTAGGTTGTCCTGATACTACCCACACCGTTTTCCTCGAGGAATAGAATCCGTTCGTCGCATAATAAAGAATCGTGTACTTCCCGGCCGGAAGCCCGGTGAAACCATAGGTACCGTTTTCAGGTGTGATGGCGGAAAGCGTGATTTCCTGAACGATGACCATGATCGCCGCATCACGCAGGTTTTGATTCACCACATTTCCCAGCATACCGCCCCGCGTGACGACTCCCCTGATTTCGCCCGGTTCGGAAAGGATCAGCGTATCGGGTATAACCGGTTTTGTGGAATCACCGACAGTGATACCCGACCTGAATGCGTGCAGTACTCCGGGAGCGTCATTTGCCTTGATGGAGTAATTACCTTCGGGAAGCTGATCGAACGCGCAGCGCCCTTTTCCGTCCGACACCCCCTCGGCAACCTTGACAGCACATAAAGGGGCCTGCACAGAATCGGTATTGTCGGCAACCCTGTATGCTGCCACGGTCGCCCCGGCTACCGGAGCGGATTTATTCATCACTACCGCTACGATCTGGGGGTTGCCTTCTTCCGTCGAAGGCCCAGCCACCGGGCCTTCTCCGCAAAAAAGGTGAAGCGCAACTGTTCCCAGAGCGAAAATCGACGCTGCCGTCTTGACAAGACTCATCTTCTTTTCCTTTTCGACAAGGGGAACAGTTGCATGTTCAGCTGAAAGGCCCTCTCTTCATCGCTGTCCTGTTCAGCGATACACATGACTTTTATGCGGAATGCCGCGATTTCCTCGCGGATTTTCTCGAATCCCTTCCCTGAAAGACTCATGGTGACTCCGGTAATATCACGCTCTTCCGCGATACACACGTCCAGCGCTCGCCGTGCAAGCTCCAGGCTCTGTTTGTGGAAACGAAGCATGGCTACGGAATGAACCGCATCGCCAGAGGAGAGCTGCGAAACGGCGACCCTGTATCTTCCCTCAGCATCCCGTTCGAGTAACCCCAGCCCGAGGAGAAAATTTATCGCTTTCTCCACCTGAGAAGCGGTAAGCTGGGGTTGAAGAAACTTGCCGATCGCGGCATAGTCGTCTTTGAAATCCATCACGGGCAGAATGGACCGAAGCGCGCTGTAGTACCATTCGGAAAAATATTCGAACTGATCCTGCCGCAGTTTCTGTTGCTGGCCGTGCTTGCATACTTCGGCCATTTTAAGATAGAAAAACTCCTTCTCCCTAGGTGTTTCCGCCTGGTTGAAGGCGACCAAGTTGATAAAATAACCGGTCTCTTTTTCCGATAGATGCAGCGCTTCAGACAACTTGAAACTGCCGGATTGTGAGAGGTTACGGCTCCCGTTCATTACCCTCAGAATGTAATCCCGGGCCTTGAATCCTGCCCTGTCCGCAATGATTTTCAATGAAAAACCATTGTTTTCCGCTTTTTTTTTCTTGAAATAGTCTCTCAAATAGGCACGGTAATCGGTGTAACAGTAGATCGAGTCCATAGGATCAAGATACCCACATTTTTGTGGGTCTGCAACATTTTATTTTAATTCTTGTTGTCTGAAGACAACACCCGAAGTAGGGTGTTTAATTGAAGGTTTCTTCATGCCGCGGGCAGGCCGCGAAGAATTATCTGTGCCGCGGTATACCCGCACTCAACGACATTCCAGACACCCCCTCCGGGTTTACACCAATGTCCGGTCTGGAACAGGTTGCTCAGATGAGTGGTGTTGGGAATCTTCGTTTCTCCATAGATGTCTTTGGTGTTTTCGAAACCGTAGAGCGCCCCCCCGGCATTTCCTGTAAACCGTTCGAATGTCGAAGGGGAGCCGACTTCCATATGGTCGATCTCGCTTCTGAATCCGGGAATGAGCCGCTCCGCTGCAGCGATCATTTTTTCGGCTCGGATCTTTTTTTCGGAGTGCCAATCCGTCGCAGCGCCTTCGCTGCAGAACGACATCAGAAGCATGGTGGGAGATTCGGTGATCTGAGGAGAATGGAGCAGCATCAGATGGTGTGGTTCCCCAGACGGCCCGGAACTGCCGATCTCACGATAGAGCCTGGTGTAATCCGGATCGGAAAACCAGAAATCCAGCGTACTGCCGCCCGGAAAATCCACCCTGTGCCGCAGACCGCAATACACCGCGGTCGCCGAGAGCGAAGGGCGCAGACCCCTGAGACGGCGCAGGAAAATTTTGTTCCTGGCCTGTTCCGGTATGAGCACGCGATGCAGATGATAAGGGCTGATGTTCGATACGAAAATGTCCCCTTCGATCTCTTCACCATTTTCCAGGACCGCCGACCGGACGGCCCATTTGTCGGTGACGAGCCGGACGACTTTCGCATTGACGGAGACCTGCCCGCCCCGCATCGTAATCGCCTGGGACAATGCCCGGGCAAAGTTGGAAAACCCGCCGGCGATATGGTGAGATCCCTCGATTGCGTGAACGTAAAACGCCAGAACGCAAAAAATAGTCGGCGAATTTGCGGGGTGCATACCCCAGAACGGCCATTGACTGAGCAGTATACGGCACAGGCGCTCGTCCGTGAAGAAACTTCTGATGTGTTTTTCATAGGAACGGTTGAAATACCGTGCGATGAACTCACGATTCTTATCGACGAACCGTTCTTCGAAACTGAAAAGAGGCAGGATGAGCTCGTCGTAAAACCTGCGGGAATCGTCGAAGAACCGGACAAGGTTCTCCCGCTCCCGGGGGAAGTCCCCAAGCAGTTTACGGGAGAGGTCTTCCATCCGGGCGGGAACCTCATAGCGTTCCCGGCCTGCCGTGAAACTGTACATGGATGCATGAGCGATCGGTTCGATAAGATGCTCGATCCCGAGGAGCTTCAAAAGATGGAAAATGAATCCGTCGGGCGCAAGCGGAACCGAGTGGATACCTGATTCAAAACGGTACCTGCCCCTGGTGAAACTGTGCGCATAGCCGCCGATCTTGGCATGCTGTTCGACAACGCGCACCTTCATTCCCGCCCTGGCAAGAAAAGCGCCGCAGGTAAGTCCGCTGATTCCGGAACCTATTACGACGACGCGGGTCTTTCCTT
>CAZGVZ010000368.1:0-4905 GCA_964529145.1 uncultured Fibrobacteraceae bacterium
GCCACCTTCACTGACCCCAAACATCGTCCGGTTGGCATTCCGTGGGTGCTCACCTTTCCCTCGAACGGCTCTCCCGATGCATCGCGAGCGCCCTTACCCATGACTGTCCTGCCGATGATGAGTGTCGGGCGTTCCATTTCCGACTGCGCGTCTGTGAGCGCCTTGCGTATCTGATCCTTGTCGTTGCCGTCAATCGTCATCACCGACCATCCCCATGCCCCGTATTTCGCGGCGGTATTCTCGCTTGTGACGTCACGGGTGAAGGTCGAGAGTTGAATGTCGTTGGAATCGTAAAACATAATGAGGTTGGAGAGCCCGAGGTGGCCCGCGATCCGTCCGACACCCTGGGAGATCTCCTCCTGAATTCCACCATCGGAAATGTATGCGTAAGTTTTATGGGACATCCAGTCTCCGAACCGGGCCGCCAGAAAGCGTTCAGCGATCGCGGCACCCAGCGCCATCGCATGTCCCTGCCCCAGAGGGCCGGACGTATTCTCGATCCCGCGAAGGACATTCCTTTCAGGGTGACCGGGCGTTTCGCTCTCCCACTGACGGAACGCCTGCAAGTCCTCTTCGGAAAAAATGGAAAAGAGCGAAAGTGTAGCGTAAAGCATGGGAGACATATGCCCGGGATCGAGGAAGAACCGGTCCCGACAGGGCCATGTCATGTCGTCAGGATCGAAGGTGAGGAATTCGGTAAACAGAACCGACATGAAATCGGCCCCACCCATCGCTCCACCCGGATGCCCTGATTTCGCTTTTTCAACCATCGCCACAACAAGCTGCCGAATGGTATCCGCAGCCCGATCGATTTTGCCCTTATTCATCGTACTCCCCCGGATATGAAGGTGATTCCCGCGATAACAATATCAACCAACCGTACACTCCCCTGAAAATCTGCAAAAGATCACTAAAATAATAAATTGAAGAACCGGGACCTAAAAAATCGGTTTTCTTGATGCATAAAGGCCTTCGTTCCGCCCGTGGTTCCGTTCTCCACTCCGGAGAATGTCTTTGCAAAAGCCACGGCCGCCTGTGAAAAGGCCCTTTCAGCCGCGGGCCGGTGGGCTCCCGTTGCGGTGATATATTCCTGAAGCGGCCTCCGGTAATCAATGAAGAACATTCAAAAATCAACCACCACGCGGAAAACAGGAAGAATGCATTGCATTCCAGGGTGCGCCGCCTTGCTCAAACAGCAGAGCCGGCGACTCCCGGTTTTGAACCCTGTATTTTTTTTAACGGATAACTTACAACACCGGTTCAGTAATGAAGGTTTCTTTCAAAACTGAAAGTATATTCATCTGAATGGGTCCGTCCCAATTGCCTAGGCTCCTCAGTGGCCGATGTGTCCTATGCCCTGATGGTACTCGAGTTGATCGGCTTTAAAAACACTCTTTCGAGAAACTCATCTTTTCCATGGAACCCAGCGAAGCGTACCTCGACGAGAACGAACGTCTTCTGATCGAGAAGGCGGCAAAAGGCGACCGGAAAGCGTTCTCCTCGCTTTTTTATACCTACAAGGAGATGGTGTATCGTGTGGTATACCGTCTGCTCGGCAATTCCGAGGAAACGAACGATGCTGTTCAGCAAACGTTTATCGAGGTATATAAATCGCTGCCGGGGTATGCCGGAAAATCGAAATTCACCACCTGGCTCTACCGTATCGCAGTCAACGTATCCATTCAGTTTTTCCGGAAACGGTGCATTAATGACAAGATGCAGCCTCTCAACCCGGAGCTCTACACCGACAACGTCGACAGCGGTCATCATCTTGAGAAAAAAGAGCTGCAGAAACAGATCGAGCAGGCCTTAAGGTCGATGCACATCCGAAAACGGACTGTCCTGATCCTTCATGATATGGAAAACCGCACCATGGAAGAGATTTCGGAAATTATAGGTGTTCCGGTAGGAACGATCAAAAGCCGTCTCTTCTATGGACGGGAAGAATTGAAAAAAAAGCTGGAAAAACTTCTCGAATAATTCCCGGATTGTCTGCCATTCCTCTGATAGCGTCTTCTTAATTTTCCCGCAAAAAAAATTGAACCTTTTTCTTTTCTGCACAAACTCATTGTATGACTGAAACCTGATAGACAGTTTCAGGCCGAGGTCATGAAAATGAGAATATCAGTGAATGTGAGAAAACCTCGAACTCACATCAGTTCACTGCAGGCAGACTCCGCCACCCTCCCACGGCGGAGTTTTTTTTTGCTCTTATTAATGAAGAGAACCGGAGCAAGCGATCAGCTCTCTTTCCAAAGATAGCCGCCTGCCTTGTAGTGCGGATGGGTGATTCCTCCCTCCCGGATCGACCTGTTCTTATCAAGAAAGAGACCGGTGTCGACCCTTACGCTCTTTCCCAGACCGTGGCATTGAGGGCACATGCCTTCGGGATGGTTGAACGGGCGCGAGATTGTAAAAAAACGACAACCTGCTACGGGGCACCGAATTCATTGATATAATTTCCGAATAACTCAGGCGAGTGAATCATTCGCGGCAACTGATCAAGGCAGCGTGATCACCATAGTGTCCGAATCTTCCGGTGTGACCGCGATGTCAGTGGAAGAGTAGCCCGGAACCACCACTCCGTTGTCCGGAAGCGACCTGACCCACCGTATATCGATGTGATAGATTCCTTCAGGTACGGCGGCAATCGATCCCCGGACGCCCGACCCCGTTCTGGCATAGAAAGGCGAACCGCATATCATCATCTCACTGGAGTCGTGGTGCTCGCTCCATGCGAGATCGGGAACGAGCACCACCGTCGCAGCGAGCGAAATGGTGGAGAGCACCGTATCGGCCGGCAACGTCGTGACGAACGCTCCGAGGCGATAGAGGGTATCCCAAAGGAACAGATTGTACCCTCCCGGAGGAAGTGAATCGAAACGAAAATTGCCTGAAGCGTCGACGAAGGTCGTCTCAGCGATTCCGATTCCGGAATCAGGGCGGAAATCAATCCCGAAAATGCCGGCGATAATTGGAGCGTCGGTCGGAGTGCGGCCGGGCGGAAATTCTACCGATCCCGTTATGCCGTTGGTGGTTTCAGTGCCACCGCCCACGTACTCGCCGGTACAACGAAGAGCGGTCAGGAGCAGAAGACAGGCGGCAGCGATACGCAGTTTCATCCTCACTGCCGCCCTCCCTTATAAGGATGGGAGACCGGAAAAAGATGGATGTTGCAATGGTATATCCGGTCGGCGAACTGGTCGGCGCGCGCGAGTTCGAGTACCTCCTTGCGAAACTGCCGTGCGCGCTCCCGGACCGATTCCAGCGTTTTTGCCGAGATGCTAAGTGTGCATGTGGAGAAATCGCGCTGCTCACGGGGAATCGTCAGGAGGGTCTTTCCCGCGAGATCGGCCATTTCACGCTGAAACCGTTCGACCGAAAGCGATGTCCACGAGTCGCCGGTAGAAATGACCGTATCGGTCTGTTCCCAGCAACCGTCGGGATGTCTTGTGATTAGCCCGAGTTTCTGGAGCACCGCGACCGCTTTGCGCGCCTCGCTCTCTTTGATCTGCGGGATAACCAGTGAGGCCAGTTCCTTGTAGTCGCCGTAGAACGGATAAAAATTGATCAGTTCTCGAACCACGACGAAGTACCAGGCGCTGAAAAGCTCGTACTGATGCGGCGCGAGATTCTTTCCGCCGGTCTGGCGCATCGACACGAGCTGTTCGAAGAAATAGCGCTTCGATTCATGCGTTTTCGCCTGGTTGAACTGCACCAGCACCTCGAAGTAACGCGTTTCCTGCTTTGTCATTTTGAAAAGTTTCGAAAACGAGAGCGCATTTTTCATGGAGATGTTCGCTGTACCACGGAGGATTTTGGTAAAAAAACCCGCCGAGGAAAAACCGACTTTACCGCCTATGTAACGATAGGAGAAAAGCGGATTGGCGGCTTTGCGCTCCAGGTAGGTGTCACGCAGAAATTTGCGGTAGTCGAAATAGTCATATACGGAGATCATGGTGCGGAAACCTCGACGGATACCCGGTATTAATTAATATACCATTCCGTTCCTGGAAGGACAGCTTCCGGCCGGAAAAACCCGTTTCCGGATATGAAACACCGCTGTCAGGGACGGGAGTCAACCACCATCGCCTGTGCAGCCGGGCGTCCGGATCACGTTCTGGAAACGGACGATTCTCAGGTACTGTTTAGGGGATTTCCCGACAAGACGGTCGAATTTCCTCTGAAGACTCTTACCCGAGCACGCGACCGTTTCCGACAGCAATGAAGCGGACGCCTGACCGCAGGTTTCGTTGATGAGACGAAATGACGCATACAGAAAGCGTTGACCGCCCCGGGATCGACCGGGGAAAACCTCTTTACAAGAAACCGCTCGATCACAGCGATTCCTTATCCGATGAAAACAGTTTCCCTTGCACTTAAGAACGAAATATAAACAGCCCTGTAATGCTGACAATAATAAAAAAGAGATCGTCCTCAGGAGCGATCTCTTATTATCTGATAAGTCCATCAACGGAGAGTCGTGTCAAAAACGACGCTCGAATCACGCCGCTGGCAGCCATTCAGTTCGCGGCCACGGACTCCTCAACCCCCAGTACCTCCCGGAAGATCCTGATGAACTCCTTTTTGGGAAGCGCGCCTGCCGCCATGGTCGGCTGACCGTCGACCGGAACGAACAGGATGCTGGGAATGCTCCTTATGCCGAACATCGCCGCGAGTTCCCGCTGTTCCTCGGTGTTCACTTTATAAATGTTCAGCCTTCCTTCGTATTCCCGCGACAGCTCGTCGAGAATGGGCGAGACCATTTTGCAGGGTCCGCACCAGTCCGCGTAAAAATCGATCACCGCCGGCAATTGCCCCTTGAACTTCCATTCGGCGTTTCCCGATCCGCCGATGCCGCAATCACACACCTTATCCCTGAATGAATCGAGCGTGAGTCTTTCC
>CAZGVZ010000369.1:0-4878 GCA_964529145.1 uncultured Fibrobacteraceae bacterium
GGAGCAGGGCGAGAAATACCAGCACCATGCCGAGTATCTTGGGAATGAAGGTGAGCGTCATCTCGTGTATCTGTGTCACGGCCTGAAACACTCCGACGACAAGCCCGATCAGAAGCCCGGCCAGGAGCATCGGCCCCGACACCAGCAGGGTGATTAGCAGGGCGTCGCGCCCGATATCGATGACCATCGCCGCGTTCATCGGAGGACTCCCTTCAATTGAAAGAGGTGACCAGTTGCCGTACGATGAGGTGCCATCCGTCGACCAGGACGAACAGGACTATCTTGAACGGCATGGAGATCATCACAGGCGGAAGCATCATCATTCCCATCGACAGCAGAACGCTCGCGACAATCATGTCTATCACGAGAAACGGAATGTAGAGAATGAAGCCTATGATGAATCCCATTTTCAGTTCGCCGGTTATGAACGCGGGTACCACCACCGTGAAGGGCAGGTCGTCCGCATTTTTCGGAGCCGGCGTCTTCGAGATGCGGACGAAAAGCGCCACGTCGTTTTCGCTCACCTGGCGGAGCATGAAATTGCGCACCGGTTTCTCCGCTTTCTCGATCGCTTCGGTAAAGGAAATATCCTGCTTCAGGTAGGGTTGCAGCGCATCGTCGTTTATCGCCGTGAAAACCGGAGTCATGATGAAAAGCGTAAGAAATAGAGCCAGGCCGACCATGATCTGGTCCGGGGGAAGGGTTTGCGTCCCGATTGCGCGGCGCAGGAACGAGAGTACGATCACTATACGCACGAACGAGGTACCCATAACCAGGATAGAGGGCGCCAGAGCCAGGATCGTGACGAGAAAGAGCACCTGCAGGGCGGTCGCCACGTCTGAGGGTTTGTCGGGTTCAGCGACAGTGAGAGTCAGCTTGGGAATGACCTGGGCGTAAAGCCTGAAAAACGAGGGGCTGAGGAACAGCGCCGAAAAGATCGAGGCGATTCCCCCTCCTCCGGGGGAAAACCGCCCGCACCTTTTGACAAAAGCGCTCAAGCCTGCGGGGAATGATGCCGAAAACGATAAGGGGAAACCCGTGGCGCCTCGTTTCATGCCGGTTTTTTCATCTTTCCCATGAAAGCGTTGAACGCGTCCTTGAACTGCACTATCGCGCCGCCGTTCCTGGAAGCCGCGATGACGTCAAGCGCTCTCTGCCCTCCTATCTTGTCAATCACGGTGACCGAGGAGGAAGTATGGGCGAGAAGATATACCTCATCCATCACCCTAACCATCGTGATGATCCGGTTCTGCCCCAGGGCGAGCGTCTCGATGAGGTCCATGGATCCGCTCCCTCCTCCCCTGACGCTGCCCAGCCCGTTCTTGCGGAAAAACCAGGCGATGCCCACGATAAGCACGATCACCACGGCCAGATAGAGCGTCACACGCACCGCTACCGCCGCAAGACTGTCCCGCTCTCCCGAAGCCGCGGCGGTCTCGCCGAGGGTATCGCCAGTCTGGACCGCTTTCCTCACTTTTTCGATATCGAAATTCCCGATGCTGCCGTCCGAAGCCATGGGTCCGGCCGGACAAAGAGTGCATAGGAAAACGAAAGCGAGAGTCAAAAGACGGGCGGCTGTCGCCGGACACCCCCCCGCAGGGCGGCGCAAGGCCGCGTTTCCCGCCGATTTCGATCCGATTCCCATCTTCTTCCCTTCGTTACCGCAGACTGCGGATCCGCTCCTCCGGAGAGACGAGCGAGACGATCCGTATTCCGAAATTCTCGTCTATCACCACCACCTCGCCTTTGGCCACCACCTTGCTGTTCACGAGCAGATCGACCGGTTCGCCCGCCATGCGGTCCAGCTCGACGATGGATCCCGGCGCAAGCTCGAGTATTCTCTTGATGGAAAGCATCGAGTTTCCCAGTTCTATGCTCACGTCAAGCTCCACATCGAGGAGCATCTCGATGTTGTGCGATGACGAGCCCGTGCCGGGCCCGAAAGAGAGGTCCAGGGCCTCTCCGCCCCCGTCTTCGAACGAGGTGATCTTCGAAAGGTCGTCAAGCTCCGAAACGTTGAGTCCTATCCCTTCCGAAATTTCCGCTCCCGCCTGAACCGCGGGTCCGGTCTTTTCGGCCATGGCGGCGGAGAGCTCATGCGGCACCAGGATGACCACGAAGGAGTCACCCATCTTCTCGATATTCTGCGAAACGAGGACCATCTCTTGCGAATCGATGTCCAGGGGAGGATGATCCGCATCGAATTCCAGCACCTCTATCGCGGGCGACGCGACTCCGCTTCCCCATTCCGACGATATGGTATTTGTAAAGGCCCCCATCACCTGGTTGAACAGTTCCCCGATGGCATCCCTGTGGTCCTCGCTGTATTCAGCAGTTCCGTCGCCCATCATCATGAGATCGGAAAGGATCGCGACATCCTTTTTCTGCATGATAATGTAAAATTCGCCCTCCACCGCCTTTGTCAGCCGGATCTTCAGCATGAG
Organism: uncultured Fibrobacteraceae bacterium; assembly: GCA_964529145.1. Lineage (GTDB taxonomy): Bacteria > Fibrobacterota > Chitinivibrionia > Chitinivibrionales > Chitinispirillaceae > JAFGNB01. The sequence goes on from CAZGVZ010000369.1 coordinate 2,445, forward strand.
AGGCACAGATGCCAGCTTTTCGCGAACGGTTTCCGACGAACCCTGTTCACAGAGTTCCGTGCGGTAGGTGATCTTCCGGTTGAGCACGGTCGATATCACCGTTCCCGCCTGCTCGCAGAATGAATCGAATACCTTGAGAAGCGCTCCGTAAAGGTTGTTCTGGTCGGACTGACCGAACTCCCCTGCATCCCCGGCATCGAATCCCTGCGAATTGAGCAGGGCGTCAATCTGGTCCTGAGAGAGTATGTCACTCATTGCAGCCCGGTACCTCCTTCTCCAGTATTTTCACTATCCTGATCGCCTTCTTCCTCCCGATGAGTCCCGATCTGGCCGCCAGTTTGGCCTTGCCCTCGATCTGGACAATGAGATCGCTGTCGTGAGGTTTGTCGAGGCAGAGGACGTCTCCGCGCCGCAATTGCAGAAGATCACGGATGGTGACGGTCGTCTTGCCGATGAGCGTGGAAACCGGGAGCTCGACCGTTTGAAGCTCGCGTTCGAGCATCGACCTCGTCTCGATTGTCGCGGAGCTCTGCGACGACATCCATGACTCCCCTGAAAGATTGTTGATGACGTTCTCGAGAAGCATGTAGGGAAAGCAGATGCTCATGAGTCCCGAGGCGTTCTGCATGCGTACCTCCAGGGAGATCAGGATGACCGTTTCGCCCGGAGGGGCGATCTGCACGAACTGGGGGTTGGTCTCGTACGACTCGATTTTCGGACTGAACACGCCGACATGCTCCCAGACTTCCTTGAGATCGACGAGGCTCCGTTCGACGATCCGGTGAATCACGTTCTGTTCGATGAGCGTGAGTTCGCGATTCTGTTCTGACGGTTTTCCCTGTCCTCCGAAAAGGCGGTCGATGACGAAAAAGACGAGCGAGGGATTGATCTCGATTATGGCGCTGCCGTCGAGAGGCTCCATCTTGAAGACGTAAATACAGCTCGGGTTCGAAATCGACATCACGAATTCGGAGTAGGTGAGCTGGTCTACGCTCACCAGTTCGATTTCCACGAAGGTCCGGAGAAAGTTGGTGAGCGTAGTCGAAAACTGGCGCGCGTAGCCCTCGTGAAGATTCTGGAGTGTACGCATCTGATCCTTCGAGACGCGGTCGGGTCTGCGGAAATCGTAGAGCGACAGCGATTTCTCCCCCTCGACGGGGTACGCGGAAAATGCGCTTCCCGCGGTGTCGCCGCCTGCGGATTGCTCCGGCGTTTCGTTCCCTCCTCCCTGTGCGGAAACCGCCGAAAGCAGTGCATCCACCTCTTCCTGCGATAAGATGTCGCTCACACCGTCGCTCCTTCGTCACTGAATTATATACGAGGTGAACAATACGTCACGGACCTCTCCCGTTTTCGGCGGGATCGTGGCGTTGACCAGACGGATCATGTCTTTCCGTATCTTCTCCTTGGCGTCCGCCTCGGTAACTTCGGTCAACGTCAACCTGGAAAGGTGATTGATGAGAAGGTCCTTGAATTTCGGTATGCGGCGAGTGAGCTCTTCGGTAAGCAGCGGAAACTCCTCGTCGTCGTATTCGAAAATGACCGCGGCTTTCAGGAACCGTTCTCCTTCCGTTCCGGCGATATTGACGATGACTTCTATCGGGGCATCCTGGGTGGTCGCTCCCATGCTGGTCGCGCGTTCCGCGGCCAGTCTCAGGGAGTCCGCCTGGTACTGCGCCGCTTTCTGCTCCTCGCTTTTAGGCTTGGTGACCCTGATCAGTGTATACGCGATTCCCGTGTTCAGCAGCAGTACCGCCGCCATGACACCGATCATAAGTATCTTGTTGCCTGAAGTTTGGGGGAGCTGCGGCTTTTCCCGGAGATCCTGTCTCTCTTCCCCGCCGTTTTTCTCTTCGCTCGTTGCCATCCCTCGTCACTCCTCCCGCAGGTGTGCGGTATCCCGTTTATCAAGATAGTCCACGTAGATTTCGATACGCCGGTTCAGCATCCGGTTTTCACTCGAGCCGTTGGGCACGAGGGGGCGGTACTCTCCGTAGCCTATGGCGCTCAGGCGCGAAGGCTCGATCCCGCCTTCCGCGGCCAGGTATTTTACCACATTCAACGCGCGGGCGGCACTCAGTTCCCAGTTGCTCGGAAAGGCCCTGGTACGAATGGGGATATCGTCGGTATGTCCCTCCACGCGTATCTGCGTCCCCTCTACCCCGCCGATTATTTCCGCGATCTGCCGGAGCGCTCCATAGAGTTCCGGTTTGATCTCCGCCTCGCCGATGTCGAAGCCGATCGGATCCGCCACCTTGATCGCTATGCCGCTTTCCGTCACTTTGACCTTGATCGCCTCTTCAAGGTTCTCGCTCTTCACCGCTTTCCTGATCCGGCGCGTGGCTTCGATAGCGAGCCGTTTGTTCTGTTCGTTGCCCCCCAGCCTCGGCATCAGCACTTCCTGGGTGATCAATATCGAGGGAAACGATTCGAG
>CAZGVZ010000370.1:0-4869 GCA_964529145.1 uncultured Fibrobacteraceae bacterium
GCGCAGGTGTTGGGCCACTGCCGGTTCCCTGTCAGGCTGTCATATTCACCATTAAAAAAACCTGCGAAAGTGACCTCTGGAAGATAGGGCAGCGGCGCTGTCCCTTTCTCGCAGCAGATGCCCCCCAGTAAAGCAGTGGTCATCAGCAGACGTCGGGACATCCGCTCTCCCGGATTCCTGGAGAGCGCTCTTTTATGCCCGGCTTTTCCCGCCTGCTGCCGGCGCCACTCTGGAAAATGCCATGTGCCCGGGAAGAACTTTTGCATTTTCATCATAGAACCCTGGGGAGAACCATGCTTTCGGAATTCTCCAAGGGAGTATACCATCATTTCCCGTTCCGTGCACCGGTTTCTTGTGACCTGGATTTCGAAAACCCCTGTCCTGACGCATTCGGGTGTCAGGCCCGCTGAAATGACGAACGATAGTAGTCCTGTTCGCGTCGCCGCTGAAACCCTTGATTGTAGTGCGTACAATTTCCATTTTTAGCATCGACCGCATGCAGCATCGGTCCCGAAAGAAAGAAGGCTGGAATGAATCTGTCAAAAGAGGAGATCGTAGACCTGGCACGCCGTTATCTCGGTACCGGGGACACGACGTCCGATTTCCCTTTCGACGGGGATCTTTTCTGCCTTCTCATGCGGGACATCCAGGCCGATCGTGTTCCGGCCGAGGAGGAAGGGTGGGCATTCAACGGCTATGGTGTATGTCTGGGGTACCGTTACGACGAGGAGGCCGTACCCAGGGGGAAATGGCTCTGGATGCACTTCGCGAGCCTAAGCGCATTTCCGCCGGCTCCGCAGGTGCTCAAGCTGCAACCGCCCCATGTCGTCAGAGGAAGATTCCACAGCGTCGACCGCAGCCGGGAGATCCGCCTGGTCAGGATGTCCTTTACCCCCGCCGATGACCGGACGACTCGTTCCGGGAACACCGATCCGAAATCCGGGAAATCCGCCCGCACCCGTAAGAAGACAGGAAACATCGTTGCCTTCAAGACGAGGAAACCGTCCTGAAGGCGACGAACAGGCCGACCGGTTTCAGGCACCTCCAAAAATTCATTTAATTAATTATTTACTGTGGGATAAGACGCCCGCGAAAAACCTTCCACGGGTTCAGTATGGGGAGCCACCGGTTCTGCCGGTGGAGTAAGACGGCAGCTCCTGGAATGCGATGCATTCTTCCTGTTTTGCGCGGACTGTTGCCCGCTGCAACAAAGCCACCGCCCGGCTGCAAAGGCCTTATATTTTGACGGCCCCGGCTCGCCGGTGAGTGCGGTCGCCGGATTTCACGCCCTTGATTTTTATTTGGAAATACAGTCCGATCGCCAGAGGCACTGAAGCTGATCGCATGATCCGGAGGCGGTTTTGAAGCAGGGGAAATTGCCTTCAGCCCGCTGAATCGATCGTATAAGATCGACGTTGTCTTTGCGGGTCGCCTTGATTCCAAGTGACTTAGCTTTTTCTTTGATGACGGTAGCGTTCATACAATGACTCCTTAAAATGAAAAAAATGGGACACTGCCAGAATTATGCAATAAATTTTTCCCGTTTTCAAGTTATTTTATTCACCCGGGGATATTTCGTGAACAGTGAACGGTCTCCCGGAAAAACGCCGGGAGAAACGCGATTGCGGCACCGGGACATGAATGATACGATGTAGGTTACGCACCTGACGGATGCACCGAGTCGGGCGAACGGCGGCGGACATGTGGAGTGTGAATTCCGTGCCGCATTCCTGGATGAGCTTCACATTCCCTTTCCGGTGCATCAGTTAGGTACTATATTTGATATTGGACCAACGGCCAGGAAACACCGGCGCAGATGAGACTTTTTTCTCCGATTGAAAACACTGCCGAATTGCGGGGAATCGTCACTCGTCCCCTGGTGATCGAAGCGATCCTTGAGATGCAGGAACGCGACGAACCGCTCTCGATCGACGAACTGATCAACGGGGCCCTCGACAATTGTTCCGCGCTTCCCGACAGCTATAATACGTATAAACAGCAAATCCAGGAACTCCATTCCCGGCTCGCTCTGGGAAGACTCCATCTCGCGGTCGTGGGAGAGTTCAATCGAGGAAAAAGTACATTCATCAACGGAATGATCGGCATGAAACTCCTGCCGACCTCCGTGCTGCCGATTACAGCCGTACCCACGCGAATCATGTACGGTCCCGATCTTCACTGCACGGTACGTTTCCTCAATAAACCGGAACTACTGGTCCGTTCTTCACGTGAAAACATCACCGCGACTCTCAGACACTACGTCGCGGAAGACGGTAATCCAAACAACCGGTACGGGGTCGATTCTGTGGAAATCGTAGTCCCTTCACCATTGCTCGAAAACGGAACTGTGCTCATCGACACTCCCGGATTCGGATCGACCTACCTGCACAACACAAAAACCGCCCTGGACGCGCTTAGGGATTGCGACGCAGCGCTGTTTTTGCTCAGCGTGGACCCTCCGATGACCCAGACCGAAGTGGAGTTTCTCAAGCAGATAATCCGGCACGTCCCTAGAATTTTTTTCATCCTCAACAAAGTGGATCTCCTTACCTCCCCGCAGCTAGAAAGGGTGAACCGGTTCATCGTTCATCACCTGAAAGCGTACCTTCGCGATGTCGACAATCCGCACCTCTTCAATATCTGCGCGCGCCATGCTGAAAATGCCTCGGATCAATCGGACAAAGATCCCCGCTGGGCCGCGAGCGGCATGGAATCGGTCAAGAACGATATCATAGAGTTCATGGCTAGAGAGAAATATTTCACCCTTTCCCAGGCACTCAACGATAAACTCAAAATGGCGGTAAACAGCATTCTTTCACTTCTCAGGAAAGAAAAGGATGATCTCGAGGCCCCTCTCGGGCAACTTACCAGGGAGCGTGAAGCGTTGCGTATCGAGCGCGAAAAAGTGGAAAAAGCGCTGGAAAAGGAGCTTGCCCTGATTTCCGCTGAAAAAAAGGCGGTGCTGAAATTTCTCGGTGAACAGATTTCCGCGGGAAAATTGAAACTTGTCTCACAGGTTCATGACGCGCTTAAAATTCTCCTGGAGGGATCCTCCTGCAGCGCCGATTCGCTGAAGAGCGTGACCGCCGCCCTCAACAGCATCCTTCCCGAAGCTCTCAGTCACTTTCTGGCCCGACTGCTTGGCTCCTGCAACCGCCCGCTCAAGAAAGCGATGGCGCTGCACGCCAAGGAGTTCCTCGCGAGGGCCGAATCGGTGCGGACCGCTCTCTCCGGACTCGGCGACCCACCTTCGAATACTCTTCAGGAGAAACTCGAAACACTGGAACTCGAGGCGGACCGGCTGCCCCCCGCACCGGAACCGCAGGCGCCGCTGACCATTGCCCTGCAATGGAACGATCTGCCGTTCAACCGGCAAAAGAAGATCCAGCGATTGCATGAACGTTTCGACTACAAACTCGACGAACTTCTCCAGAACCGCTTTCTCTCGCTCACTCAACAGGTACGGTCAGGAATCGACGCGCTGTTCACCACCCTCACCGAACTTCTGACCGGCGAATACAAAAGCCTTTCCGATCAGCTCGAAAGCATTATGAAACGTAAAGGAAGCGCGGTTGTCGGATCCGTAGACCGGATCAACCGTGCCGCAACCGAACTCACTGGCAGCATTGAATCTTTTCAGCGAATATTCAGACAGCTGAGATAAAATCCTGAAGGGGAACTATTTCGGCTTGAACATTCGGGCCAGCGCCGTGCGGTGGGCGACCACGTAATCGATCACCGATGCCCCGGTATAGAGCGCCACCGTAAGCACGATCCAGAAACCGGTGTGCATCCCCCCCAGTGTCTGGGGAACGACGGAACTCCGGTAAATACCCGAAAGCACGATACCGAGCACTGCGAAAGTCGCGAATCCCTGAAGCACCGCCTTGAGCTTTCCGGATTTTCGAGCGGCAAGCACGATGCCCGCGCTGGCGCAGACTATCCGCATCAGCTGCATGAAGGCGTCACGGTAAAAAAAGATGAGATAAACCCAAAGTGGAATAATCCCTGTAACCATAAAAGAAATGAATACCGTCTGCCGCGAAACGCTGTCGGCAACAGGATCGAACACCTTTCCGAAATCTGTGACTTCCGAGCGTTTCCGCGCGATCATCCCGTCAAAAAGGTCGGATAATTCGATGAGCCCCGCGCATATGACCGCAGCCCACACCAGAGGTGCCGAACCCTGCCTGTAACCCCGAATAAAAAAAAAGGCGAATACCGGCGCGATTGCGACCCTCGACAAGGTCATTGCAACAGCAATGTTCATAATGATCCTCCAGGGATGATCAAACGGTGTCCGTCCGAAAAAATTCAGGCCTGCGGCGATACGCGGCTGCGATATCACCGCAACTTTTTACGCACGAATTACCTGTCATCCGGCCGTTTTCATAATATTTTTCGTTTGCCGGTCTGCAATCGCCACATATCCCGATATGGCTGTTCCTTACCTGCGGCTCTCTCATGGGCTGAACGCGGACAGGGTCGAGTCGACCAACGCGAATCCCACGTTTCTTGCCTGTTCTCACCGATGAGACGGTTCCGGACAGACCAAGGAAAAATAGTACATGGGCGCCTGCAACCGCTCCTGCGTTCGACGGTGAAAAGATCGTGAAACCACGCTCCTTGTCTTCCAGCGCTCATCAGGGGTATACTATAGGGCGCCTCCGTGGCGGTGCCGCAAATGGACGCGCTGTGGAAAAAACGTGAACGGAAACGAGAAAAATGCCCCTTGAGGGGGTACCCCAGTGGAGAACCGCCCGGATGGACATCCTCAAAAAGCTCTTGAAATGCCTGCTTATCGGTTCCCTGGTCGGTCTGGGGGTCGCTCTTTCCACCCGTTTTTTTTTCAGGGACCTGGTCGACCGG
>CAZGVZ010000371.1:0-4373 GCA_964529145.1 uncultured Fibrobacteraceae bacterium
CCTTGCTGAAAATCCCATAGGGATCACATTGTCCTCTCTTACCGAGGCAGGTAATAGAGCCGCGCATCGCTTCGCTTTTGGAAGATCTCCAGAATTGTATACTTTACAATTCCCGTGCAGAAAAAACATCTGGTTGCAGGAGATTGCACTCCCCGCCACATCGTGATATCATCATTGGAGATCGAAAACGGCCTGTATCAACGTATAGAGACCCCATATCCCTCAGTTCCCGGGAACCATGTGAATATCGCTCTGGTAAACTCTGAATTTCCTTCCGTCTCCGCCGGTCATGGCGGAATCACTACCTATACGCTCACGCTTTCGGAAATGCTCGCCCGGCGCGGCCACACAGTTCACGTGCTCCTCCGGTCCGGTTTCGCCGAACCTGCTCCTGTCCCGGGAGTCGTTTTCCATCATTTCGGGCAAAAACCTGCTGGAAATCCCGTCATGAGATTTCTCGAAAGACACTACGGCAGCGTGCTGCACTGGGAAATCGGACAAGCACGCGCCGCGGCAGGACTTCTTTCGGGATTGGTGGCAAAATGCGTTCTGGATGTGGTGGAATATCCCGAATATGGGGGCCTTGCAGCCTTTTTTCCAAAGTTCAGCCGTGTTCCATGCGTCATCACGTTCCACATGCCTTCGGAGCTGGTTGACACCCTCAACGACGCTCCTCCTCCTTCACGTCAGCGACGCCGTCTGTACGCGATGGAAAGAGCCTCGATCACACGGGCTACAGCCTGCAAATCTCCCAGCGCCGCGCTGAAAGCCTATGTATGCGAACGGTTTCACACCTCACCTCAGTTGATCGAGGTGGTACGCAACCCTCTCGATACCTCGGATCTTGATGTAATACCACAGCGTCTTCCGGATCCGTCCCGTTTCGATATTCTGTTCTGCGGACGTCTCGAGCGTCGTAAAGGAGCGGACCTGTTGCTCCATTCGATAAAGGAAATCCTTTCTATCGACGAAAGCGTCACCTTCACCGTCGCCGGGGAGTCGGGTGTGAAGAACGGTCCCGACTACCGCGACGCCATCGAACGGACACTCTCTCCGTGCCAACGCAGACGCGTCTGTTTCCCGGGTCCGCTCTCACGTGAAAAACTTCTGCCGCTCTATCGCAACTCATCGCTGTTTCTGTTCCTGTCTATTTTCGAAAACTCGCCCTACGCTCTTCTGGAAGCAATGGCCTCGGGTTTGCCGGTCATCGCTTCATCCGGAGGCGGAACATCTGAAATGATTGATCACGAGATCAATGGTCTCCTGTTCTCTCCTGGAAACAGATCGGAACTGTTGTCGCATATCCGGGAATGCTTCAACCGCCGTGAATGGGCGCAAAATATCGGGAGGAATGCCAATCTGCAAATCAGGAAGCTGTTCGATCCCGATAAAAGGATGCGCGAGCACGTCGATTTCTACGCATCATCGATCGAAAGGAGCGGAATGAGGAGATGAACATCCTCTACCTGTCTAGTGAGTATCCTCCGGAAACCGGACACGGTGGAATAGGCACTTACACCAGACATATGGCTGAAGGACTCGCCTCCATAGGTCATGAGATTACGGTTATCGCGCAGAGTGTTGGTCCCGGGGAATCGATTCTCGAAAAAAACGGCGTTACCATCCATAGATGCCCGCCTCTCCCCTATCCGCTTCCTGCAGGCAGGATCGCATATCCCCTGCGCAGGCTCTGCACAGCGTTATTTCCCCATACCCTCAATCGGGTATCCTGGTCGATAGCGGCACGCCGGAAAGCGATCGATATCGCGCGTCGCGCGATCCCGGACATAATCGAGGCGCCGGAGTGCGGGGCGGAAGGGCTGTTCATCAATTCATTTTGCGGCAGGCGGATGGTGATCCGGCTACATACGCCATGGGCCATGGTCAGAAAACTCGATATGATCGGAGAACCTGCCGGAGACGCCCTGGTACTCCCTTTCCTTGAAAAATGGACGTCTCGAAGGGCACATGGCGTGACCGCCCCTTCACGGGCAATTGCGGGAATACTGGAAAAAGATTGGCATCTCCGTAAAGTAACCGTACTCCCGAACCCATTGCCTGTGCATCGCTATACCGCACGCAATGACTGCGACAAATGGATTTACGTTGGCAGAATAGAACGTCGCAAGGGGGTTCATCACCTCATCAGAGCATATTCGGAAGTGCGCCGCATCCGCCGCGTTCCTAAACTCGAACTGGTCGGAAACTCCTTCAGTGCATCCGAGGAGGGTGGTGACTACGGGAATTCGATCCGCCGGATGATACATAATCTCGATTGCGCCGAATCCGTGCATTGGATCCATGAACTGCCGCTCGAAACCGTCGCCGACCGCCTCAGGGACGCTTCTGTTGCATTTCTTCCATCTTTATGGGAGAATTTTCCATACGCATGTCTTGAAGCAATGGCTAGCGGGTGCGCGGTGGTCGCCTCCAGATGCGGAGGAATCCCGGAAATGATCACGCATGGCCGCGAAGGTCTGCTGGTCGATCCCGATTCTCCAGGATCGTTAGTTGCCGCAATGCACCACCTGCTCGACCACCACGACCTTATCGGCGCGATGGGAACGGCAGCGCGTCTGCGTGTAGAAGGTACTATATCCCTTGAACGGGTCAGCCGTGCCGCGGAACGGTACTATATGGAGCTCCTCGCGCGATGAAATCGTTTCGAATCGCCTGTTCCGGAAGTGATCATTACTTGTTTATTATCCGGAAGGAATGACGGCTGATGCTCGAAAGAACCTCGGGAACAGAAACGACAGGATCGCGTCTGATCAAGAATTCCCTGCTTACCCTTTTCAATTCATTCTTCATGATGATCACCTCATGGGCGATTTCCATCTGGGTGGCCCGCCAATTGGGACCGACCGATTACGGAATATTCTCCTTCATTCTCTGGCTGTCGGGGACGATCAGCTGGCTTATCGGCATGGGCCTGATCCATGCGGTCACCAAATTCATCGCCGAGTTTCAGGGTAAAGACCGAACCCGGAACTGCACCCCCATTATCGTGTACATCATGAAGATCGAGATATCGGTCTCGATCCTCTCCACTCTACTTCTCGCGATATTGAAAACGCAGGTCGCCGATTATTTCTTCTCGCCGCGCGAATCGTTCTTCGTCTTCATCGCCGCGCTCGGACTGATTCCGGGGATCATCACTGCGATTTTTTCCGCCGTCATAGAAGGAATACAGAAGTTCGAATACTTCACATGGTCGAATCTCATTATATCGCCATGCTCTTTCGCGGCCAAAATCGCGGTACTGGCGATGGGCAAGGGTATTACCGGCCTGCTGTATGTAATGATCGTATTTTCATTTATCAATGTAGTCTTCTACTATACGGTCCTCAGGAGGGAGGGATTCTTCGCCGCCCCCTCGTCTCCTCTCGAACCCGGGATCAGGCGGCGCATCCATCGCTACAACCGGAGCGTTATCGCGATTCTGCTCTGTGACAAGATCATCTGGGACAAGAGCGAGAATTTTTTTCTCGGTCGTTTCTGCGCATCCCGTGAACTGGGTTTCTACAACCTGGGATACAACATTGCGCAGAGATTCATCTCGATTCTGCCCGGCACGTTCTGGCGGGTCCTGTTCCCTGCGATGTCCTCGCTTTCCGGTTCCGGAAACCGCCGGAAAATGCGTCGCCTCTTTTTCCTTTCGACAAGATACCTCGCCTTCATCACTTTTCCGATCGGCATAGGAGGCATGGTACTTTCCTACCAGATCATCCATTATCTTTACGGTCACGACTTCATCGGTGCGCAGCGTGTGTTGCAGATCATCTTCATCTCGTCGATGGTGGGTACACTTTCCAATCCCGCCTCGGCCATACTTTACGGGTTTGACAAGCAGGCGTTCATCTACAAGTTCGGTGCGTTTCTTGCCCTTTTCAATATAGTCATTGACATGTTCCTGATCCGACGGTTCGGAGCGACCGGGGCCGCGATCTGCTACGGTATCACAACGACGATCGGGTCCACGGGAGGCCTGCTGTACACCTGCCGCACCATGAAGCTGCGTTATCCTGTCGTTTCTCTCTTCAAGATAACGTTCGCATCGATCATTATGGGTATGGCGATGGAACTCGTTCTCATTCAGAACGGAGAAATTCCCGGTTTCATCTGCGCCGTTCTCGCGGGAATCTTCACATATCTGACCTGCGCACTGGTTCTCGGTACGTTCGAGAAGGAGGACTATATCGTGCTGCGGAATCTTCGCAGAATGTGCCCGTGGGGTGCGGGAAATCTCCTCGATCTGGTGTACGGCATCCTTACGCAGTTCAAAACCCGCTGACAGGTGAATATTTACGTAATACCATGTGCTCTTAGCCAGGCCTGGATTGCGGCGAACGGCATGAAACGGTTTCAAAGGT
>CAZGVZ010000371.1:4383-4863 GCA_964529145.1 uncultured Fibrobacteraceae bacterium
AGGTAACTTCGTAAATGCTGTTTTAAGAAATTTTCAAAGAGATCATCAAAAGGATAATTTGAGAAAATTCGAAGAAATAAAGAATCCTTTGATTTATCTTGAGACGAAATATAGTTTACCGAAAGCTATTGTAGAAGAGCTTGTACAGGATATTGGAAAAGAAAAAACGGAAAAGGTGAAACCGTTTATGTTGAACCCTGACCCGGTCCGCACGGCGTCAGTTCTGGGCACTGAAGTCATACCATTTCCGGATTACCCACAGATCGTCGGTATCCTTTACTGTAAAAAACACCTGCTTATCCACCGGGACCACATAGAGCTCGACCGTGTCCCTGTCGCGGTATCGACCTATTCTGAGCACCCCTCCGGTAACCAGGAGTTCCGCCACGCTGTCGCCGTCGTCGATAAACTTGCGTTTGCTTTCCACTGCCGGTTTTTCAAGGAATTCGATCCTCTCCGCCCTGTCGAACAGATGAGTAT
>CAZGVZ010000372.1:0-4860 GCA_964529145.1 uncultured Fibrobacteraceae bacterium
AGGGCGATACCGTACTCCGAGGTTATTTCATCGGGCTGGAGCTGCTCCTCTATGGTGCGGATGATCGTATTGACCGTTTCGGATTCAAGCTGGTCCTGGTCCAGGATCACGGAAATGTTGTCGACTCCTGAAGGGCAATGCTCATACGAAAGTCCCAGTTCCTCGAAGATCGAAAGCAGGCGTCTGCCGAAGCCTTTCTCCCGATTCATGAGGAATTTTTGCAGGGTAAAGCTGCAATAACCGCTGCTGGATGCGATTCCTATCACATCCCGTTCGGTGGGAAGCCGCCTTGAAACGATCAACGTGCCCTCATTGGAGATGTTGTTTGTGTTTCGTAAACGAATCGGGATTTTTTTCCTCATCACCGGTTTCACCGCCTCTTCATGAAGGACATTGAATCCCATATAGCTGAGTTCCCGCATCTCCCTGTAAGTAAGCGCGGGAATATGGAGTGGTCTTTCCACCATTGCGGGATGGGCGCTGAAGATCCCGTCGACATCGGTCCAGTTTTCGTATTCCGAGGCGTCCAGCGCTTCCGAGAGCAGGGATCCGGTAAGATCCGACCCGCCCCTGCTGAAAGTGGCGATATCCCCATCCGGGGTGTAACCGAAAAACCCAGGATAAACGACGATTTTTTCCGCGCAGATCACTTTCAGACCAGCCATGCGGAGTGCGCAATCCGGAAAAGGCTGGGCATCGCCGAACACGGGGGTAACCATCATTCCCGCATCCAGCGGATTGACATACTGCGCGGGTATGCCGATCGAGGACAGATATTTGGCGAACAGGCGGCAATTGAGATCTTCGCCCGAAGCCACGATACAATCGCGAAACTTTCCCTTGTGATCTTTACTGGATATTAATCGACGGTCCAGATCCGAAAGAATCGTTTCGATCTCGGCCGCGGGCATGTCGAGCGGCCTGTAAATCGAATAAAAACGTTTTTTTATCTCTTCGAGCACATTTTCCGCCGGTTCGTTGTCCAGGGCTTTCCGCGACGCTTCGATGAGCAGGTCGGTAATTTTTGCCGTGTGACCGGGTGCTTTCCCCGGAGCGGAAAGCACGATACACCGGCGGCGGTCGTCTTTCTTGATGATTTCGACGATATGCCTCAGTTTTTCACTTGTGGCGACCGACGAACCTCCGAACTTGCATACCACGATTTCCATTTCGATCTCCGTTCTGAATTTTATTTTTGTTGTTTGTTTTTATCATCATAGATATGTGCGAAGCCAGAAGTGCGTTCATTCAGGTCGCACCGGCCGTTTCGGAAGACCGGTTCTGAGTCCGGTATTCGACAGGCGAACGCTTTTCCCGGCGCTTGAATGCGCGTGAGAAGGAATTCGCGTTAGGATATCCTACATCCGATGCTATATCGGATATCGAAGCGGATGATGTCTCCAGGAGGTGCTTTGCGTGTTCGATCCGGATGCCGGTCACGTATTGATAGAGCGTACAGCCCGTTTCTTTTCTGAAAAGTATATTCAGATAATTGATGTCGATACCGCACTCCTGTTCGAGTTCGCGTTGATGGTGCATCGAGGCGTAATGGATGTTCATGAAATTTTTGGCTTTCATCACCAGACTTTTCGATTTATTCTTTGGAAAACGGCTCTCCTCGATCAGGATGAGTCCCTTGTTGAAAAGAAAAAGGATGATTTCGATCAGCCGTGAAAGGACCGCCAGTCCAAGGAGTTCGGAATTGCCGGAATAAATGTTGGGAAGTGCCGTAAGATGGCGTTCGAAATCCAAACGTTCATCTTTCTCCAGTACAGTCTTTCCCTCGATTCCTGCATTCCAGTAGCATTTTGTCTGATATGAAGGAAAAAGCGAGAACTGCATCTGAAAACATGAAAAAGGGCCTTTCTGATGCAGATAGGTATGCCGTTCCCCTCGTTCCATCACTCCCAGCAGGCCGGGCCGGGCCGTACCGAAGGTTTTTCGCGTTACGTTTTGAAGTATTCCGCCACCTTCGAGTTGGTACCAGAGGCGGTACGTATCCTGTTGAAATCGCAGCGGCCGGGGCGGGAGAACCGGTCTGTTTTCCTGGAGTTGAAAAAGAAAGTCGATGGTATGGATGGTGCAGCGCAGACGAGGCAACACGACATGAAAATCGGTTTCCGATTTCGGCAGACATTCATAGGTATGCACGGAAGGAAAGCGGGGGTGAGGAATGTAAATGAATGGAGACGATGGTTTGATCTGATCGCGGTGAAATTCGAACATGGGAGAAAAAATATATCAGCGCGGGCTTTTCAGGAGAGTGGATTGACCTTTTTAATACGGATTTCGAAAGAAGATGCGCTTCCGGAAGGGGAGACGCGGAAAACTTTCAAGGTTCCTGAAGTTTTACACCGAATTCAGCGAGGAGTTTCGAGGCGAGCCGGTCGAGGAATTCAGGTGAATCGTAGTAACCGTTCCGGATTTTTTCCTGTACTTCGGAAATTCTATCGCTTCTGATGTCATCCTGTGCCGCAACCTGCGCCGAGATCACCTCGATCGAGGCTTTTGTCGCATTTAGCCTTTCGGCATCCTCGGAGATTTCAGTCCGATCACCCGGTAACAACCTCGTGGAGCCCGGATTCTTTCCCGTTTTTTTCGAGATTTCTACTTTCCGCAGCTCCGATTGTATCGGCTGGGTGATTGCATTTATACGCATAACTCTTTTTCCGCCTTTCAATCCCTGGTTTGTATATCGGAAGAAATCCGATAAACTTTAATCCTAATCGGGCGATCGATTTACGATGAGATGCCGAGCGTTACAGTAAAAACAGCGCAATGCACCGGATACCTTACACTTAAAGAAAGTTGCAATCGTCCGATTCGGGTTTAGCCCGAATATGGACGTATCTTACGTGCTTTTCCATGCTCTTCCACACTCGACATCCGCTCCGTTGACCTCTCGGTTCATCTGACGGTTCCGATCATATCGAACATGGGTAGGTACATGGCGAGCAGCAGTCCGCCAATAACGATTCCCATACCGATAATCATGATAGGTTCGATGATGGAAGTGAGCGCATCGACTGCGCTGTCCACCTCTTCCTGGTAGAAATCCGAAATCTTTTTCAGCATCTCCGCAAGATCCCCGGTCTTTTCCCCGACCGCGATCATATGGATCACCATTGGAGGGAACACTCCGGTCTCTTTCAAGGGCTCGGCAATCGTAAGACCGCCCGTTATCCGTTCCAGGGTTCGCAGAATACCTTTTTCCAGTACCTTGTTACCTGCCGTTTTGGCGGTGATCGAAAGGGCTTCGATAATCGTGACGCCGCTTGAGAGCAGTGTCGAAAGGGTTTGAGCGAACCTGCTTATCGAACTTTTACGTTCGAGGTCGCCGAAAACCGGAAGCCTCAATTTCAATGCGTCGATACGCAGTTTCCCGTCCTCGGTCTTGTAATACGAAGTGAGAGCTACCACTAAGCCGATGACCGCAAGCAGAATCAGCACCGCAAAAGACCGGAGAAAATCACTGATGCCCATTACGATACGCGTGGGCATGGGAAGTGTATTGCCGGCTTCGATGAACATTGCCGCAAATGTAGGAACGACGAAGGTGAGCATGGCGGCAGTCGCGATGATCGCGACGCTCAACACGATCACCGGATAGGTCATGGCGCCTTTGATCTTCCTGATCAATGCATCTGATTTTTCCAGGTAGTCGGCAAGACGTGACAGGACCGTATCCAGGTTTCCGGAGGCTTCACCGGCGGCGACCATGTTGGAATAAAGCGAATTGAAGATCGAAGGATGCTTCTGGAGTGCGTCCGCCAGGGTACTTCCTCCCTGTATGTCGGTCGAGACCTGCTTGACAGCGGCTGCGAGTTTTTTGCTTTCGGTCTGACCGCCCAGGATGTCCAGGCATTGCACCAGGGGTAGGCCCGCGGAAGTCATCGCTGAGAATTGACGGGTAAACCTGCTGATGTCCTGGAGTTTGACTCCGTCCAGTAACGGAATCTTGAACTCGAACGCGGCCGGTTTTATGGATATGGGGCGCACCTTTTTCTTTCGAAGCAGGCTTGCGACCTCGTTTTTATTGGCCGCCTGTATTTCGCCTTTTACCTGCTTTCCGGAGGTAGTCACACCAACATAGGAGTAACGGGCCATTGCTTCCTCTCTTTCGGCGGACGGAAGGTTTCGTACGAGAACGTACCCGGGATTGATGTACCAGCGGAGTGGCGGCCGAAGATCATGTTACGCGGTCTCGATGATTTTCGCCATCTGTTCCGGATCCGGGCTTCTGGTCAACGCGTCTTTCTTGCTGATCAGTTTTCTTTTGTATAGTTTGACGAGTTCCGCGTTCATGGTCTGCATTCCGTACTTCTGGCCTATTTCGATTATTCCCTGAATCTGGTGCAGCTTGTCGTCGCGGATGAGCGCCCTGACCGCCATGGTGGCAACGAGTATTTCGCAGCACATCACCCTCCCCCCCCCGTTCCTGGGGAGCAATGCTTGACTTACGATACCCTCCAGCACCAGTGAAAGCTGTGCACGTACGGTGGCCTTCTGTTCCGCGGGGAATACGTCGATTATACGGTTCATAGTCTGAGCCGCGGAGTTGGTATGGAGAGTGGCGAGCGTCAGATGGCCGGTCTCTGCAATTGTCAAAGCAGCCTGGATCGTTTCGAGATCCCGCATTTCTCCGATCAGTACGACATCCGGATCCTGTCGCAGGGCTACCCGCAGGGCGCTCGCGAAGGAGTCGGTGTCCTGGTGCACTTCCCGCTGATTTATGATGCATCTTTTATGTTTGTGAACGAATTCGATAGGATCCTCGACGGTCAGGATATGGCCTTCCCGTTCGGTATTGATTTTATCGACCATCGCCGCAAGTGTCGTGCTCTTTCCGCTGCCTGTAGG
>CAZGVZ010000373.1:0-4856 GCA_964529145.1 uncultured Fibrobacteraceae bacterium
CGAAAACGGTTTTGCAATAAACGGTAATTTTAAAAGTGATTCAATCACGGTGCCCTCTCAGGAAAAAGAAGAACTCAAGGGTGCGATAACCGTCAAATATTTACTTTTTGAAACAGGAACGACTGCTGCCAATATGGAATGCACCTTAAAAGGCAACGCCATAGAGATTGCTAAAATAACTGATGAAAACGGATGCGTTTCATGGATCGACCTTCCGGTGGGGAAATACTCGGTAACAGCCGACTTCGAAGGTAAGGCGTATAGTTCGCCGGTAAAATGGTACAAAGACACATCGATAACACACACAATCAAACTGAAAACGAGTGAACCATGATTTGCTGTTTTGGACTTGACCCCAATGATATAAAAGGCGGTGAAGTGATGGGGTTTACCGTCCAGGGGCTCAGCGAACCGGGCAAGGTCGTCGGGAAGAAATGCATTGTTAAACTTTGGGAGATCGATACGCTTGTAGGAAAAAGAAAAGAGACGACACCCGACGATCTGTTGGCGGAATTTGAGACGGTTATCATGAAGGGCTCCCGGAAAAATAATTTTTTCTTCGATCTTGAAAAGACGAAGAGAATCGATACTTTTCCTGCCGGCCTTCCGGCTCCCGAGTACCGGAATGATGCAAAAGGGGGCAGGCTGCCTGTACCCCTGAAATACACCCCTCCGTATTTTGAAGTATTTTTCGATTCCGGCGCTCCACGGCCAAAAGATTCCGATCTCCATACGATTCTTATCAGGAGTGACAAGAACGAGATCGAACTGTTCAACCATGAAATAGGTTTTTCGGTCGAACTCGAAGGACAGATGATCTTCGATGCAAGGAAAATCGTTCAGTACGTGGTCTGTGCAAATATTCTTGCAGAAAACTGTAAAAATGCGGCTGATTTTATAATTGACAATCATATAAAGTTAATTGAAGGCCGTAAATGCGGAACCCACTATGGTAATATGTTTTCTTATCGCTATAAGAATGAAAATGAGTATTTGCGGGAAGTTGCGAGATTCAATTCTGATGCTGCCGAAACAAAAAAAGGATTGTGGGAAAATGAACTGAAAATGATTTTTGATGAACAAAATCAAAGATATTGCATAAAAATGACGAGCTGCATTGATTTCGTTCTTGAAACCATGGAAATGGGTTTTTCAAAAAGTCTCATGGCCCCCGAGTGGAATAAAATTAGAAGATGCATTTCAAATAAAAAATCAGGTCAGGAGCTGGCCAAAGGTCTGACTGATGTCGGATGGGTGGCACTGTTTTACACACCCGACTCGATACATTATTATGATCAAGATATTGATGGCGTCCATAAAAGCAGCTTTGAGAATGCAAAAAAAAACCGGCAATATGGCAATGACGGGATCAAACCAGTTGTTCCTGTTTTCGATTTTATTATCAATTACTCACCTACCACTTATTATGAAGACGGATCAGTAGAAACGAATCCGATAAAACGGGAACTTGATCAAATCAAAAAGCTACAGGATATTCCGTTTGCTTTTTTACTTGCCAAATATGGCTACCACACCGCACTTTTAATTAAAGGTAAAGTTTATGAAGTTCATTGGGACGAAGGACCAAGTAGTAAAAACCTTATCGAAAACGAGAAAGATTTTTATTTCGAACCTCTTCCACCGGGAAGTACCATTACTTCAACATCATGGGAATGGTTGAGCGGTTTAATCGTTATTCCAAGAGAATATTGGCCTAAAGCAACATACCGGTTTAGTTGATTATATGAAAGTATTTGCTTTTATTTTTCTCTTATTGCTCCTATGTTCAAAGGTGAAAAACCAAAGCCAATCTATGTTTGATCCGCTAACTTATATTCAACAAAACCATGATTTTCTCAACATAAATATTGATACGTTATATTTCGGCAGTGAACATAATAAACACTCATATTTACATTTTTATTTTAAGGATTCATGTAAGATCATATTTAACATTATTGAATCTATTCGAGTCCGAAATGCCGTCATGGATTCTATACTTGCTGTCTGTTCCCTGGAAATTGACTATGTTGGATTGGATGGGATAAAAAAATCTGATGTTAGAGTGCTTTTGCGTTCAAAGTATTCATTACTCATATGCAATGACTCTCTTACTTACGAGCTTATCTGGAAAGGCTGCGTAAAAAATGAACGGGAAGTCGCCAGAGCCAACCTCTTTCTCTTAAAAAACTATATGGCCTGCCCAAATAAAGAGTGTGCGGATTTGCATATCGACAGTTTAAGGCGAATGTGCATCAGGAATTATCTGCTGGACAGCTCGAAACAACCTTGATCTCGCTTCGTGCTTTCCCGAGTGAAGAAATGTTTTAAATCATTCCGATGTTTAATCGGTATCGGCAAATGCCCATTGATAACGTTGATTTCTTTTGCGGAAATGTGACGACGGTCACATCGGGAACATATTTCGATTAGTATATTATCTTCGAACGAGTTTCGAGCCTCCATGCTGTTGTTTCATGCACCTGCTTGAAACCAATCCCATTTTCAGAGTGATTCGGAAATGTACGATACTGAAAGGAGCGAATGATGTTCAATTCAACGATGCGACAATCGGCAATCTTCATGCTCTATGCCACGCTGTTTCTGTTTGTATGTGAGCTTCCTGAGGATCCCCGGGCCTCACGACACGCTTCGATCAGCTCGGTTTTCAGGACGGATGACGGCAGAGTCCATTCCCATTCGGTTGTCGACACCGTTGGAAAGCCCATAAACATCTGCGTCGCCATCACACTTCCCGAATATTTCACCTCCATTCGATTGGTGGTAAAGGGGGATGGTGAGCATGCAGAAATAGATACGGTATTTGAAGATTTTCGCTCAACCGAATCGTACGATACGGTATGCGTTGAACATGTGTTTCGCACTCCAGGCGTACGGACCGCCACCATCACCCCCTACACGACTCTAGATCGCAAGCCGATCACCGCGGACATCATGATCAGTGAGGTAAAAGAGGTTGTGGATTCAAACCATACCCCTTCGATCGAATACACGGGAGCTACCGTTATAGGGCCATCGGAAATGTGCCAGCTTGTCCTTCACACCTCCGACCCGGATGATGACCAAACGCTTACGACCGCATTGCATGAAGCTCCGGAGGGAGCAACGCTTAAGGACAATGTTTTCTCCTGGACCGCTCCGGAGGATTTCACCGGTACGGATACCCTTTCGTTCATAGTATCCGATAACGGTGTTCCTGTGCTTTCGGATACCATCGAGGTCATCATTACGGTTACCGCAACTCCCCATCCGCCGGTGATTTCCGTTTCAGGCGACTGCTCGATCGTACCGCTCGAAACCTGCACGCTCCTCATAAGGGCTGTCGATGAGGATTCGGGGCAGATATTCCAGTTCTCCATGTCCGGTGCGCCGGAGAGTGCAAAAATAGTGGACGACTCGCTATTCCTCTGGACGCCGCCTGAAAATTCCGACAGCACGTATACGGTCACTTTTTCAGTTGTCGATAATGGCATTCCACCTCTGAGCGACTCCATCGAGGTCACCATTACCGTGAATGAAACTCCTCAGGGGAACAGCGCCCCGCAGTGGAGCCTGGATACCCTGAAGGTCGCACAGTACGACACCGCATCGTACAGCCGGGAGCTTGACGAAATCAGCAGTGATCCCGATAACGATCCCATGACCTATACACTGCTCCCGGGAGATCCGGAAGGTGATACCATAAGGAATGGGGCCTACTTTTTTTCAAAAATTTCGGCAGGCGACTATTATGCCATGATTCTCGTGGCCGATCCCTCGGGGGAAGCTGATACGCTCGTTGTCGCTCTGGCCATTGCATCGAGCGCTGCCGTCGACACCACTCCCCCGGACATCTCTCTGGCCGATCCCGCGACCGACACCGCGGTCACAACCGTTCCCTCGCTCACTATCGATCTGGTGTGTCTGGATGTGAGCGGTATAGCCTTGGTCGAAGCCCGGGTGAACGATACCGTCTTCAATGCTGCCGCAGCAGGCGACGGGCATTATACGGCAACCATCACCAAGCTGCAAAAGGGCGCTTCGAACAGTGTCGTCATCACGGCAAAGGACAACTCGGAGGCGGCAAACGAGGCGCACAAGACCATTATCGTCGTGTATGCAAACAGCTACTCCATTACCTATGATGGAAATGGAAAGAACGGGGGTGAAGTTCCGAAAGATACCGGAACCTACACCGAAGGAACAAAGGTCACGCTGAGCAGGAATACCGGAAACCTGGAAAAAGCGGGCAGGGTTTTCGCAGGGTGGAATACACAACCAGATGGTCATGGAACCGATTACGCACAGGGAGGCACACTCACGATCGGCACTGAAAATGTTACCCTGTATGCCAAATGGACCACCAACACCTATCCGGTGGAGTTTGATCTCCGTGATGGTTCCACGCCGGCATCTTTGAGTGTCGAGTACGGTAAAGCAGTATCCCGTCCCGAGGATCCGCAACGGTTGGGATACGATTTCAGCGGCTGGTTCGGGGATAGTGCCTGCTCCAGTGAATGGGATTTCAGTGCCATGATCATTACCGGCCCGACGGTACTGTACGCAAAATGGGCGATGACGGAGTATTCGATCACCTATCACCTCAATGGGAGCAACGGCTCCGGTAACCCATCGAGCTACACGGTCGCGTCCTTAAAAATCACGCTTGCGAATCCTGCATGGGACGGCTATGATTTCGGCGGATGGTATGCCAATTCGAACCTGACCGGAACCGCAGTTACTACGATACCTGCTGGATCGACGGGAGCGAAAGAGTTCTGGGCCAAATGGATGGCCACAGAGTATGTCATCACGTACCATCTGGATCACGGCACCAACCACCCAGATAATCCCTC
>CAZGVZ010000374.1:0-1836 GCA_964529145.1 uncultured Fibrobacteraceae bacterium
AAGTGGCCTCATTGCGGCGATCACCTATTGGCTCCATAGCACCGATCAGTAACAGCTTTCTCCGGTGGAAAGAGGAAAGAAACGAGAAGACCGGGAATGACGATCCCATCTTTGTCGGTCAGCGCGGCCCCTGGACAGCCCAGGCCATTCAGCAGGTCGTGAAAAAATACCTGAAGGATCTCAATCTTTACGAAAAGGGGAAGTCTGTCCACGCTCTTCGTCATTCCTACGCCGTAGAGCTTTATTCCCGTGGAAAGGATCTCAGGACGGTTCAGAAACAACTGAGACACGTTTCGATTCAATCCACCCTTGTCTACGCAGACGTGACCGACGAAACGATAGGGGAACAGATAAAGGGGCTGTGGAACTGATAGGAGGGGCATACCATGACGGAGAAGAAGAAAAGAGACACCAAGGCAAGGGATCAACAGGAGGAACAGGATCAGCTAAAGGGAAGCGAGAATAAGCCCGACATGCTGAACATCGGCATAAAAGTGGACAGATCCCTGTGGAGAAGGTTCCGTGCCGTTGCGGTCAGAAAAGACGTAAATGCCGGGGATCTCCTCGACAGGGTCATTGAAGACTACCTGAAGGAGCACGAATATGACGACTAGGAGGAAAATGAATGGGAACACAGGAAGTGCTGTCAAACATTGAAATAGCCATCAACCGCGTCTGCAAGGACATCACCGGGAAGAAGGGAATGACGGGAGGGGATAAGCTTGACTCACTGTCGAAGCTCGTCAACTCATACAGCAGGCTCCTTGAGAGGGGCCAGAGCGTCACCCAGAGAAAGGACGACGAGGAAGGCGATCCCGATTACTACAGAAACCAGAGCCAGCAAACAGTTGAGAGGAGAGGACTGATCCGGTAAACGGTTTCCCTCTTTTGTTGTAAACAGTCTCTTCAAAAAAACGTTTATTCAAACGACAAAACCCCGCCACCAACAAGCCGATAAATCCAGCATGCTACATATTCCGTAGCAATCCCAATAATATGAGACGGTTTTGTCGAGTGACCTACCCCCCCCCCTCGACTAATCCGTCGCATTCAACGGTTTTTGTAGAGGGGATACTTGACCACAATTTTTTTCCCAAGATTTTAGAAGAGGAATAATATCTTGCAATTTCGACCCGTTTTTGCTTAAAAAAATTAATCATAGTAGCAGTCCTTTCCCGGGAAAAAAGGCGGGGGCTTATAAACCCGGAACAATAGAAAAAAAGCAGCAACCGGAAACGAGAGGGATTTTTCGTGAATCAGAATTGTAAAACTATTCTGAGGCATGTTCTGGCATCGTTTCTCTTGATCATATTCGTTTATTCGGCGACAGAAGCCCAAATTATCTGTGACAGCTTCCAGATCCTCCCAAAGCTAAAGGGAAACTTTCTCGAAGTTTCGCTCCAAACCGATTTGCCTGACAGCACGGTTATCATTGTCAGTATTTCGAGGCCGTATTACGAGGTTGGCAGTTCAGCTACTTTTTCGTCTGATTATTTCTCAGAGAAAAGTAGTGTGGGTAAGTGGAAGTCCAAACAGATCGTTTTGCTTGATAACGAAAAATGGCTGGCCACACTCAGGTCGCACGAGGAGAAGATGTCGAAATTAGGTTTAAGTTCTGAAATTGCCTCTGTAAGCGACAAAATTAAAATCAGAATGGCGGTTCTCGAAAATCAGCCCGATCCCAGGTTCGGCAGGCAGAATTCCAAACTTATGGGGAGCAGAGTCGAATTGGAGAGGTCTGAGGTATTCGTTGAGGACATAACCATATTAAGCTACCCTATTGACCCGGCCTTGGCCATGAAACGAGTTCCGAGTCTAAACCCTGATGCCCTCGAT
>CAZGVZ010000374.1:1846-2977 GCA_964529145.1 uncultured Fibrobacteraceae bacterium
CGGAAAAGAAACACCGCTCATGCCGGAAACAAATCCCATGTTTCCGCTTGCCGCCTTGAAAAAAATAAAAAAAATCCCAAGGGAAGGTGCATTTACTGTTTACGAAGTGAAGCAAGAAGGAAGAGTGCCTTGGTATCGTGTCGTTGCAATTGATCAGAATAAGCAGAAAATCGGGCATGGATGGATCAACAGTACAGCACTTTTCGGTCAGAAACTGACCATATATGAGGGAAGGTAATCTTCGTAAGTAGCTATTTCTCTATCATAATTTGGGAAGGATATATGGATCACACAATAATTTGCCCGCATTGTGGTTACAAGTACGAAGACGACTATGATCTTGATTGTATTAAAAAAACAAAATCCTTTACTCATTATACATGTATCCTTGGGTGCGGTAAGCAATTTCCAAAAAATCACATATTTTTAAAAACGAAGGCAAAAATAGCCTCTCAACGTGCAAAGTCGCTTTTTAGACAATTCACAATTATTCTACCTATTATTAGTTATATCAAAGAGAAAGTAGCCTCACCAGGCGCCCGGTCCTTCTTAAGAAAATATAAAAAAACTCTTTTATTTGTTTCATTATTTATTACCATTATACTTTCATTATATACACGATTCGCAATATTTGATGTGTTAGCGGCCATATTTATCCTAATTATTGTTGTCTATTTAATCATATTCTCTTTTGCTATGTTGTGGAAATCATATGGTTTAGTATATGCTTTGGGAGCTGTTTTAACGGCAATAGGAATAATAGGTTTAATTGTGTCTTTTTTTTGCATGGAAACGACAGTTGGCCGAGTCTACAACATCGGATTGATGCATGAACGTCAAATGACGATGTTTTTATTTTCAGTGATTCTTATTGCAGGTCTTATTTTCTTAGCTACTTTATACATTACGAAAAATAAAAATTAGAGAGAATATACCGTGGAGAAAAACGAAATCACAACATGTCCGTATTGCGCAGATTACTATCGAGATCGATATACAGTGGAAATACTTCAGACCTATTGAATTTTCAAAGAGCTCACAGGAGGGCAATGGATTATTGATGATTTATAAACGAGGTAGCAGCAGGTAGTAATTTTAATTGTTACAGAAAGGATTTAATGACGTTTGTAA
>CAZGVZ010000374.1:2987-4843 GCA_964529145.1 uncultured Fibrobacteraceae bacterium
ATAAACATAGATTTCATTGACAAAGTTCGTGAATTATCGGCCCGCATCTCAAAGCAGCTTGAGAACATACAAACCGAGGAAGCCACAAAGCACGCACTTGTGATGCCCTTCATAGCTGCTCTTGGGTATAATGTTTTTGACCCCACCGAAGTGACCCCGGAATTATGTGCTGATGTCGGTGTGAAAAAGGGGGAAAAAGTTGATTATGCCATATTACGCGACGGGAAACCTATCATTCTCTTTGAGGTCAAGCACCACACCACAGACCTTGGTAAGGCGCATACGTCTCAATTATACCGATATTTTGGTGTTACTGAGGCCCGTTTTGGAGTTTTGACGAATGGAATTCTCTATTGGTTTTATACTGATCTTGAAGCGCCAAATAAAATGGATAGCAAGCCTTTTTTTGAGTTCAATATTTTGGACATAAGAGAAACCGCCGTAGAAGAACTTAAGAAATTTTCTAAATCATCGTTTAATCTCGATTTTATTCTTACAACTGCGTCTGAATTAAAATACACACGTGAAATAAAGCGAATAATATTAGACCAGATGCAAGAACCCACTGATGATTTTACAAAATTCTTTGCCTCTCAAGTATATGGGGGCAGGGTTACACAGGAAGTTCGAGAACTATTTAGGTTACTTACAAAGCAGGCTTTCAAACAGGTAATCAACGATCAGATTAATGAACGGTTAAAATCAGCGTTGGCATCTGATGCGGAAACGGAAACTTCAACAACATCTGACGCCTATGTCTCAGCAGGGCAATCTAAGGGAACATCAGACATTGATACGACTGAAGAAGAAATCGAAGGTTATCATATCGTGCGCGCAATTATTAGAGAGTGCACACCATCTAAACGGATAGCTATTCGTGACGTTCATAGTTATTGCGGAATTCTGCTGGATAACAATAATCGTAAACCTATCTGCCGCCTTTATTTTAATACGTCACAAAAGTATCTGAGCTTTTTCG
Organism: uncultured Fibrobacteraceae bacterium; assembly: GCA_964529145.1. Taxonomy (GTDB): domain Bacteria; phylum Fibrobacterota; class Chitinivibrionia; order Chitinivibrionales; family Chitinispirillaceae; genus JAFGNB01. Next base: position 3,967 of record CAZGVZ010000374.1, read on the forward strand.
ATACTGACAAAGAAGAAAAAGTTCCCATTGAAAGCCTTGATGATATCTACAACTATGCAGACAGACTTAAAGCCGCCGTTATCAAGTATGATTCAAAAAAAAGAGGGGCGAAGATAGACTCTGAGTAAAGGAATATAATTGATAACCTCTTCCATTTTCAATATACTGATTTCTTTCAGCTATTAATTAATCTATGTGCTCAAATGCGAAATTTCACTTCTCCACAAATCATCGTACAAGGGTAGCAATAGGGTAGCAGAAAATGAAAAGGGGTTACGACTCATGTATCGTAACCCCCTGTTTTCTTTGGTACGCCTGCTGTGATTCGAACACAGGACCCACGGATTAGAAGTCTGAAAATATCCACTTTTCCGGCATATTCCCTCATGTTCCGCTCTCAACTAAAATAATACAAAAAATGTATTGACATAAAGCATTTGTGTCATTATGATGCGTCCATATCATACCCGGATTTTCCTAACTCTTCATCCTTTTAAGGGGGGACAAAAGGGGGACAGAATTCGACGAGGGACGATCATGGCGAAAAAAAAGGGCGATGAAGCGAGTTACAGCTGGTTCAATACGGGCCATAAAGGGCTCCGCTATAGGGCTCATCCAACAAGGAAGCACGGGATCCAGACGGACAAGTATTACGCGATCCGGTTCAAGGTGGACGGGAAGCGCTACGAGCAGGGCCTCGGCTGGCTAAGCGATGGGTGGACCTTGAAGAAAGCCGTCGACAAGCTCAATGAGCTCCGTCAATGCGCCAAAGAAGGGAAGCCTTTCATGCTACAGGAGATCAGGGCAGCGGAGGCCGAACGCAAAAAGCAGGAAGAAGAAGCCAAGGCTCGGGAAGAAGAGGACAACGTCCTGGTAG
>CAZGVZ010000375.1:0-4807 GCA_964529145.1 uncultured Fibrobacteraceae bacterium
GCCGGAGTGAGGCTGGAACAGAGGACTTTGGGAAACCGGTGTTGCTGAAAAGACTGAGGTATGCCGGATTCAAGTTCGGGATAGCGGGCCAGCATCTCCCTGGAGGGTCCCTCGGTATTGAAACTGTCCATTAGAATCAGCGGAAGGAGGATCGACCTGCTCCGTCTCAGGTGGAGAACGTTTTTGATGATGATTTCAATAAAGGAGTAGCCGTTCTTCACGGTGATCAAAGACTTCGGACCATTGCATCCCATGGTCGTTCCGAGTCCGCCATTGAGCTTGATAATGACCGTATGCTGCAAAACGTGTTCGCCGGCCTGTTTCAGGGACACAAGTTCGTCGATACCAGAGATTTCTTCGGGAGTGGCGGGAACGATTTCCTGTTCAAAAATCAGACCACGGTATCCGGACCTGAGCTGTCGGTAATAGTTGATGAACGTAGTGATGGCCGCCCCGGGAAGATGATCGTTTATCATCTTTTCCAGAAAAGGAGCGAGAAGCGGATAGTCGTTTTCATTTGAATGCAGGATGTCTCTAGGACCCTGCCTGTCGGTCGTTTGTTTCAGCATAGTTCGGCAACGGTTTTTGTCACAACATCGGACGATTTCTCTATGTGACCTTTTTCACGATCCTCTACTGTGGGCCGCACAAGCAGGCACGTATCACAGGATCTATGTGCACCAAGTAACCGGTATCCCTCTTGCCGGGGCAGTCTATCCTCTCGCTATGCGAATGCAAAACGAACATCGTCCGAAATCGGTTTCAGTGAAAGATTACATGTCGCTCGAGCAATATACATCATGGAAACCTGCCTTTAGTGAGATGCCGCCTTAGAGATCGGATCGCGCTGTAATTATATATCTTTATTATCGGCCCATAAAGACCTTCCGTGGAGATCAAACTGGTGAAAAGGATTTCAGGGTGATATATTTTACCTTAATCGGACGGTTCGTTTGCTTGCCGGTTTCTTGTATCTTCATTACTTTCCAGGGATTTGGGAGACAAAGCCTCCGGCTATGCCGGTGTGGTAAGGCCAACTATGGACTGCAGAGCATTCCCTTGATTTTCGCGGGTATACCCGCTCCGAACAAGCCAACCCTGCTGGAGCGGCTTGTTCCTTGTTTATCAATAATCAAGGAAACGGCGAAACGCCGGACTCCTGCTCCCTGAGATGGTAAAGTTAACTGCGTGCAGCGGATCGTGCAAGGGAACCGTTCGATGCCGGTCTGCTTCACGACTTAGATCATCCTGACGATAGAGCAACAAAAAACATGCCAAAATGAGCAAAAAACGGAACACCGGGAAAAATCATATGGGCAGACCTGTTCCTGGTTTGAAAACCCCGGGTGTCATCGAAAGGGTTTTGTCGGAGGTATATCTGGGGTGAGCGATTCCCCTTTCGGTGAGATGAACCATGTCGGTGAACAAACCGCTGCAGAAATGCTCGATATACTTCCAGTGTATAACCCGCTTTTTGCACGCCATCTTCTCTTGATTACCACTATCTCGAAAAGAATCGTTCAACTCAGGGTATAGAAAGCAGGAAAATGCATACCGTCGGTCAAATGATCTGCATTGCGGTTTCGGTAACCGTGATTTCCATATCGGCGAAAGTTTTCACCGTCGAAGAGCTGATAGGGCTGGCAATCAGGAATTCCAGGCAGCTTCACTACGCAGCCCAGAACAATAAATTGACGGAAATTTCGATTCAGGAACTCTATGGTAGTCTTTTTCCCCAGATCCGAGCCACCATGGAGATCGATCATTCGAATACCAGGTTCACTCCCTGCCTGCTGAGGAATGGAGACTGGGCCTTTTCACGGTTTTCTCAGGCCAAAACGGGACAGACCGCTTCGCGAGTGACCGCCCTCGACGACCTGGTGTTTCTCCCTGACAACATCTTCACGGCCTCACTGACGCTTACACAGCCTCTTTTTTCCCAGGGCAAGACACTCATCGGTCTGAAGGCAGCCAGGGCCGACCAGATGCTTCATCTATGCAAATACGAAGAGGAGAAGAGCAGGGTAAAACGTGATGCCATGAAAATGTTTTACAAAACCCTGCTCGAACAGCAGCGCGCGGCAATCAAGAAAGAGTTTTTTACCGTAGCCGAGGAGGCGCACCGTCTTGCAAAGGTGAATTTCCGTTTCGCCCAGGCCAGGGAACTCGATACCCTCATATCCATGCTGCAACTGGAGCGGGTTCGACTCGAACTGAAGCAGGCCGAAAGCGATCGCAGGATGGCCTGCGAATCACTGATCGCATACTGCGGGCTCGCTGAGTCTCCCGCGACTTTCCGGGTCGAAGGGGAATTTCCCGAGGCGGTTTTTTTTATCACTATTGACGAGGCACTGGCTCAACTCCAGAAAAAGAATCCTCGTATCAGGCAGTTCAGGGGCGCCGAAGCCATCGCTGATGGAGCGATCAGTCTGGCGAAAGCGGAATATCTGCCGACCTTGTATGTCGGCGGCACGGTTGGAAGAATCGGACTGTTTCCAGTGTCCGAAGAGATTCCGGACACACGCTGGAGTAACGATCAGCGGGTGTTCGCGGGATTGTCCTGGACCCTTTTCTCGGGTCTTGTCCAGGGCCACAGGATCGAGAGAAGTAAGGTAGAAAGGGAACAGCTGCTGATCACACAACAGAAAACGGTCGACGAACTGGAGCATGAGACGCGTAAGCTGTTTGAACTGGTCATGATCTGCAAGGATCGTTTACATACAGCCGGGATAGTGATCGAGATTGCCCGAAAAAGAATGGAGATCGCGAAAAAATCGCATGACATCGGCAGCGGTACTTCTTTCGAATCGCAGAATGCCGGGCTTGAGTACCACGATGCCGAACTCTCCTATCAGGAAGCTTCATACGATTTTCATTGTGCGGCTACCGATTTCAAATTTCTTATAGGAAGTCTCGAGTAGGCTGTGAGATTTTTCCTGACCCGGAAGTGCGGACGCGACCGGTTCTTCGTGACCGAACTTTCGAATTGCCGAAAGAACAACTCTCGATTATGTCTGATTCGGTGAGCCAGCCGGTATGGGGCACGATCTGAGATATCCGATTGCTGCCCGCAGTCCTGAACCTCAAGGAGGCCTTTTAACAGGGATGCGGACCGGTCGAGGGGTCATTTTGAGATGGTTGACATTATCTCACGCAATGCGCTTTCGAGGGCTCCCCTCATGACTGATTCCGCGTGTTTGCTCGTATCGATTGTAGTTCTCGAGTTGCGGCTTTGAACCACGAACTTCCTGGTGTCCTGAGCTGAATCGCTTCCGACAAGTGTGATCTGCAGGGATACATGCGCATCCATTGTCTGTGAGACTCTTTTACGGGTTTCCGTAAGCGAAAAATCGAGAAGCAGGATCTGCAAAGTGTAATCCGCGGTCCCGGCGTTACCGGCGATCCCTTTGTCCTCCAGCATCGCCTCCACGGATCTTTTGACCGCGAGGGCGGGAAGAGGTTTGCATACAATAGGAGCGATTTTCCGGCGCCTGATACGGGTCTCGCCGACGGTGCCCCTTTCGTCCCGCATCAGCGAGGTATCCTGAACGGTTCCTACCAAGAAGGTCCGTTTCTTGGAAACCGCGGTAATCGAATCGAAGTCGGTAACTGTCGGATTGATGACAATCGGTGGTATCTCCTCGGCCAGAAGCATGGAAAAAATCGAGAACAGGATGGTTGTCGCCGCTATGGTCGTGTGCATTTCACTTCCGTTCTAAGGTTCTTCGTTTATTAAGTTGAACGTCATAGTTCTCTTAGCCGAAATCCTTTGCTGTGATCGTCGGATCCATCTCGGTTCCTGCGATGCCCGCTGTGGTCACGGCATGGATTCGAGAGTAAACCGGGTATCCGCCCGAACAGCTGCGAGCCCGTTCTGCCGCTGTCCGCGAAGCATGTCGCGTAAAGGGCACATCCTAAAATCTATTTTTGTTCCACCAGGCTGCAAATGCCGCCCGCTTCTTTGCATTTAGGTCATATTTTCAACAATATGACTTTCTCATGCATCCGGCCAGCATCCTTTTCGCCCGGGCTCATTACAAAGCCATACATTTAGAGGCGCCCTGAAGGAAATTCCGATAAGATGTAGAATGTAAAAATTACATGTTAGCCCTTCGGAGCGCAAGAAAACCGGAGGCGCCCGAGGCGCCCAGCCTCTCAGGAAGGGCCGGATAGAACCACTTTTCATTACAGACCGGTTTGGCAAGGCACCTGTTTAAACCATTCCTGTGATTTACCACGAGAAAACCACCTGAATTCGAGGCTTTGAAACCACCTCTACAATTCAATGCATCCTCCTTTTTTCCGGGGATATTGTCCGCTCCAACCAGACCGCCACCCATGGCGGCATGGCCTGATTCAGGAGATTCTGCCCGACATGATATCGTTTATCAATTGTTGCGCAAGACGGTCGACCGACCGGTCGACCTGAGGACTCAAACCTTGTTGTAATCTATACGGTATGGAGATGGAGATTCCGCGCACCTCCCATAAGGGGAAAGGAAGCCGGTAATTGAGAATCCGGAGTGTTTCCATAACCGTACATATGTCCGTATGATGGAAGGAGTATGCCTGTTCACGAGAGGCGGGGCGGGTAATGGTAAACAGTTCGCCCGGAAGCCCATCGCCTGTCGCGTCGAGAAAAATGAAACGTCGGGTATTCTCGAAAAAGTCGCAGACGGCATAGAGATCCCCCTCCAGTATACCCCAGAGGAATGAGCACCTCCTTTGCTCCGGAAGCAGGGACCGGAGCCTACCGAGCGCTACGATTCCTGCGCCGTCGTCTCCAGCAAGCGTATTCCCGATCCCT
>CAZGVZ010000376.1:0-2141 GCA_964529145.1 uncultured Fibrobacteraceae bacterium
GAAAACGCGATCAAGCTGTACGGATTCCTCCTGGAAAATTTTCAGAAGAAAGTCATCAGCGGAGTGATGACCAATACCGTCATGCAGAACGACGGCAGGTACACCCCGAACAGCGTCGAGAACCAGGAGGAGGTGGCCTGGGTCACCAGCGCTTCCGGAAAGACCCCTGCGCTGCTCGGTCTCGATTTCATGCACTCGGCGGGAATGGAAGCGGAAAACGAATGGCACCAGGGGTACACCAGGGCGACCGTCGCGCTGGCTGAGGATATCTACAAAAAAGGGGGCATTCCGGCCTACTGCTGGCACTGGAAAGATCCGAGCCACACGGTCGACGCGTTCTATTCTCCCTCCGCGTCAGGCCAGACGCCCACGAATTTCGACCTGACGAAGGCGTACGCCGATCCGGCCGCCTGCACGGAATTCAACACCGCAAGCGAAGAGTACAAAGGAATCGTCAGGGATCTGGACATCGTGGCGGGGTACCTGAAGACCCTCTCCGGAAAAGGAATTCCGGTGCTCTGGCGTCCCCTTCACGAAGCGTCGGGCAAGTGGTTCTGGTGGGGGTACCGCGGAGCGAAGGCGTGCAAGGGACTCTACCGGCTCATGTTCGACCGGTTCACGAAGGAGCACGGGCTCGACAACCTGATCTGGGTCTGGACCACCGACGAGGCGGCTGACGCGCTCGACTGGTATCCGGGGGACGACTGCGTGGACATCATCGGCCGCGACTACTACTATTACCCGCGCGAGGCGAATCACGGTTCTCTCATGGCGTCATTCGAAAAACTCAGGGAGATGTTCGGCGGGAAGAAGATCATCACTCTCAGCGAAAACGGCTCCATTCCTTTTCCTGAAGAGATGAAAAGCGACGGGGCGGGATGGTCCTACTTCATGCCCTGGTACGGCGAATACACCATGGACGGCTGGGCGCACGACAACACGGCCGCGGACTGGAAAAAAATACTCGACCATGAATACGTGCTCACTCTCGACGAGATGCCCGGGTGGGAACGCTACGCATACACTGTACCGGTACGCGGAATTTCAGCGAAACGTCGGCCCGTGGCCGCCGCTTTCCGGTGTACCGGCAGAACACTCCTGCTTCCCTTTTCGAACCGGGGGAAGCCTCCTGTAGGATTGTACACGGTTGCGGGTACCCGGGTGGCGCCGCTTCATCCGGAAATGACGTCCGCTGGATATCGCTATGGCCTGGGCGGTATTGCCGGGGGAGTGTACCTGGTTAAACCGGAGGGAACCGGCACGCAGATCCAGGCAGGGAGCATCGTCGTGAGATGAGTTTCGGCCTGCGGCTTTCCCGTTTCATCCCTTACCGGTTCTCATCCGCCCTGTCCGACAAATCGGACAGGGCGGAGTGCCCCCGTTCGCCTTGAAATCTTTCCGAACCGTTCCCGATCGGCACACCGTTTGCGCATCCTTCACTCCGGAAAAACCCGAAAAGGAGGATCTATGCCGATCGCGGTTCTAATCGATGATTTTTATGAAGATTCCGAATACGCTGAACCGGCCAAAGCTTTCAGGGAAGCCGGGTATGAGCTTGTGCACCTGGGACTCACCAAAGGGGCCACGGTGAAAGGGAAACAGGGGAATTCCGTCGCGGTAATCGATGAGCAGGTCGAGAGAGCGGAAATCGATGATTTCGATGCGCTTTTGATTCCCGGCGGATATTCCCCTGACCATTTGCGGGGGGAGGCTGCGCCAGTGGAGTTCGTCAAAAGATTCATGCAGAGCGGTAAACCGGTTTTTGCCATATGTCATGCACCGCAGCTGCTGATCACCGCAGACCTCCTCAGGGGCAGAAAGGTGACCGGATGGAAATCCATTGCACAGGATATCAGAAACGCGGGTGCGACTTTCGTGGATCAGGAAATCGTACGTGACGGAAATCTCATTTCGAGCAGAGGGCCCAAGGATATACCGGCGTTCATCCGGGCATGTCTGGAAACGCTCAAGGAGACTGCTGTCACGAAGTAGATCGACGAAACCCCGGCAATCAGTACCGCAGGACGGCGCGCGGGTCTTCATAAGAGACGATTTCCGGGTCTTCGGACCCGGAAACCGGTTCACGCTCCGAGAAGGCCCGCGCCTTTTTTTTATCTCTTTCCATACACTGCAAAGTACAG
>CAZGVZ010000376.1:2179-4799 GCA_964529145.1 uncultured Fibrobacteraceae bacterium
TCGGTAATCCTTGCGTTAGATTTCCGTTTCCGCACACCTCGGTTCCCGAAAGCGCGAAAGGTACCGCAAGGTGTTTCGTTCCGCTACGGTGCGGAAAGCGCGATTCCCGCATGAGGTATATCAGGAGTGGGGTATCCACTTGGTTAACCATGCCGCAATGTACGTCGAGTGTCGTAGGCATTCAATGTTAATAGTAATAAAGATCACAAATGGTTGAGGTCCGCAGACCACGGCATGATTTTCAATGATTCTACCCCGGAAAAACAAAGAGTATACCGGTTAGCCAAGTGGATACCCCAATATCAGGAAATGTATACCCTAATGCATAGAAAAGAGATCCGAAATGCAAAGACAGATCGCGGCGAGTAAGTTACATTGTAGAGTGTACGACCCGGTTCTTCCTCGGGGATATATGTATTTCACTCCGCCCCGGCACATTGCGCGGCGCAGTCCTTCGCGCACCTGAAAGGATCTGTATGGAAAAGGCCCTTCCGTTATCCCAGGTTTTCGGCAGGGTTTTACCTGTCGTCATACTCGCCGCGAAAGTGACGTTTCCCGACATCTTCAGCGGAACAGTCAAAGACAAGGAGACGCTGGCACCCCTTCCCGGCGTGCTGGTTTCATTCGGCCACACGCTGCACCGTACCCTTACGGATGCACAGGGTTCCTTTTCCCTTGAAGTACCCGCAATCGGGGTCGTCGCGAAAGGAGCACTGCGAATCACCCGGCCCACGATCTTTCTTTCAAGTACCAGGAACAGGCTGACGCTGGACCTAACCCTTTCACCTCAGACATCATCGATCTCGGTATTCCGGCTCGACGGAACGCGTGTCGTTCATCGGATCGTGAGGAAGGACCGTATGATCTCGCTACCGCAACTGCCGCATGGAGTCCATATGCTGCAGCTTCGGCAGCGCGACGGCTCGATCTATTCACGGAGAGTCCTTTCAACCCGTACGAAGCAGGTTTCGACGTTTTACCTTCCTGAGCACTCAGGAGCGAAAGCAGTTTCAGCGAGTTCGGACCGCGGACGGATGTTCCTTTTCCGGCATGACGGTTACTATCCTCTCGATTGGGAGAGTTCCGGATCGAGCGCGGAGGTGCTCATGTCCGCCGATCCCCGCCGAATCGGGCTCGATCCGGAGAGGATTCACACGTATCGCTTTACCTTGACTAATGCTGATTCGCTCAACATGGAGCATAATGCGCGCGCCGAGGAGTTCACTCTCGCGGAACTCTCCTGGAACGATTCGGTGATCGGAAAGGTCGGGCTGCGGTACAAGGGGTCGAATTACTACTCGATGCCGCGCTGTTTCGACATGGAGGGAAATCGCAGCGAATACGCGGACTGCGAAAACGTCTCGCTCAAGGTCAAGTTCAACCACCATGACGACAACGCCAGGTTCTACGCGATGAAGCGCCTGAACCTCCATTCGATGCAGTGGGATAAAGGCAAGCTGCGCGAGATGATCTCGTACTCCGTGTTCCGCGACATGGGCGTGGTCACCTGCCGCACAGCATTCGCGAAAGTGTACGTGAACGGCGTCTACCGCGGTCTTTTCACCGCGGTCGAGGAGGTCGACGGGAGGTTCACCAAATCGCGCTGGCCTTCGTACGGAGACGGAAACCTGTACAAAGAGGCGTGGCCGTACAGGTCCCTCAAATCCTTCTATCGGGACGCGCTCAAAACCAACGAGGATTCCGCCGACCTTTCAGGCATGATGAATTTCTACAAAGCCATCAACAGTTCCACTCCTGAAACGTTTCTCACGAACGTCGCCCCTTTCCTCGATTTCGATTACTGGCTGCGCTACATCGTTGTCGACAGGGCGATCCACAATTCGGACGGTATCATGACCTGGTACACCGAAGACAACGGGGCCAGAAACCACAATTTTTATTTCTACGAGGAGGAGAATCCCGGAGGAAAGTTCTGGCTCATCCCATGGGACCTCAACGTGACACTGCACAGGACCGACCCGATTTTCGAGGATTTCGATTTCCCGGAATGGAACGAAACTCCGGAAAACTGCGAGCCGGTGGAGATCTGGAACGGAAGCCTGGCAACCCCGCCTCACTGCGACAAGCTGACCGGCCTCACGGCCGAAACGCTGTGGGACCGGTTCGTCGAAACCGGCGAGCAGTTCCTCGCCACGCTGTTCACTCCTGAAAAGATGAAAAAGCGGATCAACGATCTCGCTGCGCTCATCGGGCAGACGATGGACGAGGAGCCCTCGATCGAAAAAGAGCAGTGGGAGAAGGAGATCGGGCGCATGGAGTCCGACATGGAGGTGCTTTGCAAGGGTTTCGACGACTATATTCATAAACGTGTGCAGCCCCTAGACTCGTCCGGTTTTTTCACCCCCTTTCCCGGTGACAGCGGCTTTCTGACCGGGAGGGTGAACAATTTCGAATTCAGCCCCGCCATTCCGACCGATTCCTGGACCTGGGCTTCGGTGTCCGGAAAATCCCGTATCTCTTTTTCGCTGGATACCGCTGCTCCGCTCTGGGGAAGCGCGGACATGCTCGGCACGTTCGCCTTCGAGCCTTTCGATACGACCGACCCCTACAGCGAATGGGCCTCCATCGGGTTCAGGTTCCAGGGGGAAAAGGACCTTTC
>CAZGVZ010000377.1:0-4791 GCA_964529145.1 uncultured Fibrobacteraceae bacterium
CCTTGCTGAAAATCCCATAGGGATCACATTGTCCTCTCTTACCAAGGCAGGTAATAAAAGCGCCTCAACCGCCGCACTGCTCTGCATAAAAACCAATGCAAGAGCGAGATGATGTCCCTCTGTAAAAACCCGGAAGGATAATGGAATGGTATTTGCGTTATTTTGTCCTGAACGAAAAAAACCTCCACAGGGAATCTGCCGTTCACTGTGGACGAGAAAAACCATTTCTGTTTTGGAGAAAGGGATACGTATGCGTACTCTAAACGGTCTCGACTGGACAGCCCTCATCCTGCTGATTATCGGCGGAATCAACTGGGGATTGATCGGATTTTTCGGGTTTGACCTGGTAGCATCGTTGTTCGGACAAATGTCCGCCTTCACCAGGGTGATTTACGCGGTGGTCGGCATTTCAGCGGTCTATGTAGCGGCCATAAGTCCATCGCTGACACATCGGGCCGCAGGACACTACACCGCGGCTCAGGGAGCCGGAACAGCGGCTCACTCTCCGACATGAGTTTGTCCGACGCATAAAACGGGCATCAGACATACTCTGCGGGCGAGCTGCGACAATCTGTGCACTTGGCCGAAGGGGGGGCGGTTAAAAATGCGCCGGATTGCAGGTTGTCGCGGCTGTGGCTGCACAAGCATTCGATCCGTAAGTACTCCTATCACCATTATTGCTCGCTCCCCCTGAGGAGCGAGCTTTCGGCGTTGGAGTCCGCTTTATTGTCGTTGCGGAATATTCGGTCCTTGCAGAATCCCGGATGTGGAATGCAAACTTCAGGGGACCTCGAAATACCGTGTCATATGCCGCAGTCCGGCTGTAAAATCAACAAGCCGATCATCGCTCCTCCCTGAAACGCTCCGGCCGTGGACTCTCGCCACGCTCAAGCGCGAAACCATGCTTTTCTCCGGCGCGAATGGCTGACCCGAAAGCCGGAGCTCACCAGGAAATCAACTACCACGGCTAAAGGCCGTGGTCCCCTTGCCGAAAATCCCATAGGGATCACATTGTCCTCTCTTACCGAGGCAGGTAATGGCTTTGGGGGATATGGATACTTGAATTCATTCGTCTCCTTACGGATCGAAAGTCTCCTAAGGGCTCCTCCGATATGAGAGGGGCCCATCAATGGGCTCCCTTGCCGGTCAAGACCACCAGGATAGTCCTGAGAATAATTTTCATGTCCAGAACGAGCGACATGTTTTCGAAATAATAGAGGTCATAGAGCACTTTCTGTTTGACATCCTCGATAGATGAATCGTATTTATGCTTGACTTGCGCCCAGCCGGTTATGCCCGGCTTCATCTTGATCCTCCGCACATACCACGGTATCTCTTTCTTGAGCTGCTCCACGAAGAATGGACGTTCCGGACGTGGACCCACCAGGCTCATTTCCCCTTTGAGTACATTGAAGAACTGAGGTATTTCGTCGAGCCTGGTTTTTCTGATGAACCTGCCCACCGGAGTGATGCGGGGGTCGTTCTCGCTGGCCCACTGCGGACCGGTCCGTGTTTCCGCATCCGCGTACATTGAACGGAATTTATACATGGTATAGTTTTTTCCGTTCCGGCCAACCCGTTCCTGTTTATATATCGCAGAGCCCCTTGAGGTCGATTTTATGACGGCCGCGAGCAAAAGCCAGAAGGGAGCTCCCAGCAGCAGGATTGAAACCGAAACTGCGATATCGACAAGCCGTTTGATCTGCGCCTGCCACGCGGGCATGTGATCTTTCAGCAGCACCATGAGCGGAACTCCGAATATCTGGTGCGTTTTAAAATGACCTGAAATGACGTCCATCAGCGAGGGAACCATATAGATGTCCACCTTTACATCACCGCAATACTCCAGAATCTTCTGGATCTCGTTGGGGGACGCGCTCACGTGGGTGATGATCAGACCGCTGATTTTTTCCCTGCGGACCACCTGCGGAATATCCGAATATGTACCTCTGACCATGTAATCATTGAACATGGCCCCCTTTTTCCTGCCGTCATCGTCGATATAACCGGCGATACGATAACCGAGCTTCGGGAATCGATTGATATCGAGCGCCATCTGCGCGCCGATTTCGTTCACCCCCACTATCAGCATGTTGGAAATCGCGATTCCGCGCGAAAAGAGCATAGTGAGCACGGTATGCATCGTGAACCTGTTGACGGCGGCAAAAAACAGCATACAAACGGCGTAGGTCAGGAGAATTGCGAATTTCGTACGCGTGAAGAGGACTCTCGGGTCGCCCTGCTGTGCGAACTGGATGATCTGGGGCGCGCTGGTCACCAGAAAAAGAAGGAAAATGCCGAACAACACCGTGCGGGTGACCACGAAAAGTTCGTCGATCCGAGATTCCTTATACCATTCACGGTAGAGCCCTGTGAAGAAAAAGAGCACAATCCAGAGCGCCGATACGATCTGTGACGGTATCAGATGGCTCGCGAGGTCGAGCGATGGGTCATAGGCTTCGGGGAAAAGATTGGATTTGTATCGGAGCCAGAAAGCGGCGAAATAGGCGATGCTGATCGAAAGTACATCGAACAAAAAAGTGAAACATTTTTCGAGAAATCGCGCGAACATCCATTACCACGGCTTTCTCACGAATCTATCGAAAAGCTCCGGGCCGCTGATCGGAGCGATACCTTGCGCCGCGGCTTCGCTGTAAGATTCCAGGCCGTATGGAGAAACCTCCGGACCGCACAGGATAAAAGGAACCGCTTCGGCGCTGTGTGTTTTGATGGAAAGAGGCGTCGCATGATCAGGCGTTACGATTATGCGCAGATCGCCCCGCTCCTCCTGATATCTGAGCATTTCACCGACTACGAATCGATCGAACTCCTCGATGGCCTCGATTTTTTTTTGGAGTATTCCCTCGTGACCGGTTTCGTCGGGAGCTTCGACGTGCAGGTACACCAGATCCTCTTCATCGAGTGCAGCCCGGGCGGCCGCCACCTTCCCGGAGTAATTTGTACCGAGGTATCCCGTAGCCCCTTCGACCTTTCGGACTTTTAGACCTGCCAGAACACCTATTCCACGCACAAGGTCCACCGCAGATATCACCGATCCGGTCAGACCGTACCTCTGGGCAATCGATGGAAGCGATATGGACTTTCCCTGCCCCCAAAGCCATATGTCGGTTACCGGGCGCTTCCCTTCCCCCCTCCGTTGTTTATTGACATCAGACACGGAGAGGACCTCGTGCGCACGGAGCATGAGGTCCGAGAGTCCGGCCGCGCCTTCACCCTGCGGAAGGTAGGAATGTATTTTTTTCCCTGAAATATCGTGCGGAGGAGTCGTGGTCACTTCTTCGGGAAAACCGGAAATCACGAAAAGATGCCGATAACTCACTCCCGGAAAGATACGAACCTCCGGGGAGGCGCATTTTCTCTGAAGTTCCTCGATAACGAGCTGGGATTCCCGGGTGGAGATGTGTCCCGCCGAATAGTCGACCATCATATCGTTCTCTATGGTCACCAGATTACAGCGGAAAGCGGTATCGTCTTGGGAAAGCGCGATTCCCATACTGGCCGCCTCAATGGGGGCACGGCCGCTGTAGTAGCTTCTGGGATCGTATCCGAGAAGCGACAGATTCGCCACGTCGCTACCCGGCTGCATGCCTTCGGGGACCGTGGCCACCAGTCCGATTTTCCCCTTTGCCGCGACTCGATCCATATTCGGAGTCCGGGCATATTCCAGAGGCGTTCGGTTGTCCAGTTCCGGTATCGGCCAGTCGGCCATCCCATCGCCGATGAGCAAAGCGTATTTCATAAGTGTACCATAAAGAAAGGGTTCATGACCGTGTCCCGACGATCTCGAGAACGGTTTCGCGCATTTGTCCGATATCGATGCAACGATTATGAAGCACTGGGCGGTCCCTGAGTCCTTTGAGTGCACCGTGCACCTGCTTGCCAGAGAGCGCCGAGAGCCTTTCGATGCAGGCGAATTCATCGGGCACCGGACCGTCCCGAAGGGCTCCGAGAACGTCGCAGCTGAACTTGTACGGACTGGCGGTCGCGGCAACCACTGTTTTCCTGCCTCTGTTTCCAAGCTGTTGGCTCAGGGCGACTCCTACCGCGGTATGGGTATCGAGCACATAGCCGTGAAGGCGGTAGGTGCGGTCGATCGAATCGCGAACCTGCCGTTCGTCGATCCAGCCTGAAAGAATGACTTCACTGATCGCCTTGCGGGTAGCCTGGTCGATCGTGAAACTGCCCGATGTCGAAAGCTCCTCGTACCATTTGCACACACGCGAGGCATCTCCGCACGTCATTGCGTAAAGAAACCGTTCGAGATTCGATGAAATGAGAATGTCCATTGAAGGAGATATGGTGCGAAAGAAACGGCGCCTCCGGTCGTAAGTGCCCGTGGCGAAAAAATCGGACAGGACGCGATTCTTGTTCGATGCACAGATCAGCTTGTCAATAGGTAACCCCATGCACCGTGCATAGTACCCCGCGAGTATGTTCCCGAAGTTACCGGTCGGTACGCAGTAATCGATTTTTTCGCCCGCAGAGATGAATCCGCGTCGAACCAGTTCGCCGTATGCGGCGAAGTAGTAGACGATCTGCGGACACAGCCGTCCCCAGTTGATGGAATTGGCCGATGAAAACTCGAAGCCTTTTCCGCGCAGCTCCGCCCGTATGACGGGATCGGCGAAGAGTTCCTTTACACCGGATTGGCAGTCGTCAAAATTCCCCCTGACCGCGACGACCGCCGTGTTATCGCCGTCGGTGGTCGCCATCTGCAGTTTCTGGATCTCGCTCACCCCTTCGTACGGATAGAAAACGATGATGGAGATA
>CAZGVZ010000378.1:0-4785 GCA_964529145.1 uncultured Fibrobacteraceae bacterium
GACCCCGGGTGCGCGGCGAAAGAGACGGCGCCCTGTTCATGGAGCGCGGCAATCACCTGTGGTATCGTCAGTTGTCGTGAACGATGCCGGTTCCGCCTGGCTCCGTCCGAAGAACCGGGAATGAAACGGGAATGCCCGAGTGCTCCGAGATGGACTGTAGCGCCACGACCGTTATCGCAGGAAATCTCCTCGCCCTGAATGAAGAGAGTCGAAAAATGCCCGGCACCGATGATTTTCTTCTGCACTTCCCAACGTGCAATCGATTGATCCTCAAGCAGATAATTGTCAATTGAACACGCAAGATCATAGGAATGATCAGTGATACCTACGAATGAAAGACCGCTGCTTTTAGCCATGATGTCGATTACCTGAAGCGGAGGACCGAACTCCACATGGCTTTGTGAGAACTGGGAATGCAGATGAAGATCACCGTACATGCATATCCCGGCCGAGGGCAGTGAGGCTTCGGCACGGTAACATTCGAAGGCGCGTTTGGAGGTTCCGAAACAGTTATCGTTGAGCACGGTGATCTTGCTGTTTCGCCGCGACATAGACAATGAAGCATTAACAAAAAACTTTCCGGAGGGCAGTTCCTGACCCGGGATTGAAAAAACGAATACACGTTGACAGGCAGTGAAAGGGTGATCTATTTCGTTTTCCGACAGCTGATTGAAATGAAAGAGAGCGACCTTTGCACCGGGAGCCGCAACCGAGACGGAAACCCGTTCCGGAATTGCCGGAAAGAGGTGCACATCATTGATAATCAGTACGATAGGAAGGTCTTCGCCCGGACTGAGCCTGGCAGGCAGATCGAACAGGACTTCCGGTTCGTTTTTGTGAAGAAGACTCGGAAAACGCGGAAAGAACCTGTAGTGCACCTCGGCGTACAGGAGCAGAATAGAAAGCGGCAATTCCCTGTACAACAGCATAGTCATTGAAATCCGATAAATAGACGGATCAGGAGCATTCGGAACCGAACGGATTCTCCGAATACCCATGGCACAGGTAAGTATCGATTTTTAGATAACGACCACTGCCGTTCCAGGAAGGATGCATCCATCGTATAGCGTTGTAAAACCAGTGATACCGCAATCGTTTCCCCTGTTCAGGTCGAGATTGTGTTGGATGGAACAAAATAGCTTATGCGAGCGGGGAGGCGCGGAAAATATCTGAACAGAAATCAACTGTCACGGCTAAAAGCCGTGGTCCGGCTTGAGCGGACCAGAGGCGGTATAGCGGAAAAAGTGCGAAGCACCGGACCCCTGCGATATGAACGGCGATGACCAGGCCCGTTAAAAAGGCGGACGGGCCCCCGCGCTCTGTATCCGAAGCTGTTGTCCTGCCCCACACGGCCCCGAGACCGTGGTTTCTTCGTGAATATAGGAATGTATCCACAATAATTCTTGAAAGGGCATGCAATGGTCCGTTCCCAAAAAGAGACTTATTCCCGGCAGGTATACCTTGTTCAGGCCTCCTCCTATCTTTTATTTTTATCGACATTCGACGCGGTTAGGCTTTTACCACTGCCGTTTTTCAGCGGAACAGATGAAAACTCAATCCTTTCATAGTTCCGGCCATTACAAAGAGGCAAGAGCGATGAATGCACAGTTATATTCACCAGCCGCGGCTGACGGACAGGCCCGCGTGCGTGACGGCATCTGAATCCTTTATCGATCTGGAGTTGAACAGGATTTATGGGAAAAAACATAGTTCAGAAGATCTTTGATGCACATGTCGTGAGCGGTACTCCGAAGGCAGGCAATGAGGTCGGTATCCGGATCGATCAGACGCTAACCCAGGATGCAACCGGTACGATGGCCTATCTGCAGTTCGAAGCGCTCGGGTTCGATCGTATCAAGACCGAACTCTCGGTATCGTATGTGGACCACAATACCATCCAGGAAGGTTTCGAAAACGCGGACGATCACAGGTATCTTGAATCCGTCGCGCGGAAATTCGGAATTCATTTCTCGCGGCCCGGTAACGGGATCTGTCACCAGGTGCATCTTGAGAGGTTTGGTGTTCCCGGAAAAACCTTGCTGGGCAGCGACAGTCATACTCCTACCGGAGGTGGTCTGGGTATGATCGCCATCGGCGCGGGTGGGCTCGACGTTGCGGTCGCGATGGGAGGCGGTCCTTTTTTTCTAACCTATCCCAGAGTGGTAAGGATCGAACTGAACGGATCGCTTCAACCCTGGGTAAGTGCAAAAGACGTGATACTCAAGGTGCTGTCGCTCCTCACCACAAAAGGTAACGTCGGTTTCGTGGTCGAGTATGGCGGTCCGGGAGCGGCGACCCTCAGTGTCCCCGAACGTGCAACCATCACGAACATGGGCGCGGAACTCGGAGTCACTACCTCGGTATTTCCTGCCGACGAGGTTACACGGACGTTTCTCCGCGCACAGGGGAGAGAATCCGTTTTTTCACCGGTCGTTCCTGACCCGGATGCAGCGTACGAAAAGGTCATCGAGCTGGACCTCTCCACACTGGAACCTATGGTCGCCTGCCCCCATTCGCCGGATGCGGTGAAGGCGGTCCGTGAAGTCGGTGCGATCGAGGTCGATCAGGTTCTGATCGGGTCCTGTACAAACTCATCGTATCGCGACATCATGACGGTCTCTAAAATCCTCACGGGCAAACGAATCGCGTCGAAAGTTTCGTTCGGTGTGGCATGCGGCTCGATGCAGGTGCTCGAAATGGTGAGCAGGAACGGAGCGCTTGCCGAAATTATCGCTTCAGGAGCCCGCATTCTCGAATTGGCGTGCGGTTTCTGCATCGGAAATTCACAAGCGCCCAGAACAGATGCGGTTTCGGTAAGAACAAGCAACAGGAATTTTCACGGACGAAGCGGGACGGTGAGCGCCGGAGTCTATCTGGTATCTCCTGAAACCGCGGCAGCCGCGGCGCTCTGCGGAAAACTGGTGGATCCGCGTGATTATTTTTCCGGAACGGATGCACCCCGTGTCGATATTCCGGAACGTTTTCTGCTGAACGATTCTTTGATTCTGTACCCCGTGCCGGAAAAGAACACCGGAGAAATTTACAGGGGTCCGAACATAGGGTCACCTCCCTCGAACACGCCATGTCCGGAAAACCTTGATGGTGTGATAGGAATCAAGGTCGGTGACAAGATCACCACGGATCACATCATGCCCGCGGGAAACCGCCTGAAGTACAGGTCGAATATTCCCAAATACGCGGAGTACGTTTTCGAGCGCGAAGATCCGCGATTCGCGGCAAGGGCCGTATCAAACCGTGACGAAGGAAAGCAGGTCATCATCGTCGCAGGAGAGTCCTACGGCCAGGGTTCATCCCGTGAACATGCGGCGATCTGTCCCATGTTTCTGGGAGTGAGAATGGTGGTCGCAAAATCGATCGAACGGATTCACAGGGCCAACCTGATCAATTTCGGCATCATTCCGGCCCGCTTCGCGGATCCGCGTGATTACGATCGGCTTCATTCCGATCAAAAAGTCGGAGTAACCGGTCTTCGCCGTGCTTTGGAAAAGGGCCATCCGCTCGTCCTGGAAGCCGATGGAATCCCCATTCCGCTAATCATCGAACTGACGGAACGCGAAAAAAAGATGATACTGGCAGGAGGATTGCTCAACGTGACCAGAAACGGATGAACCGCATCGTTATCGTCGCCGCGCCGGGCTGAACAATCCCTGCGGCGACAACTAACGAAACCGGAATGCGGGCTTTTTGAAACCAATCATGAACGCTTCCGGCGGCGATTATTCCTCCGGCAATTCCGCGGGCCCATCTGCCTCGGATTGAAAGACCGATTCCTGAACCGGCTCCTCCTGCTGAACCGTGGCGGCGGCGATCCGTCTTCCGGCTTCCCCGAGTTTCTCAAGTAGTTGATTCGCGTCCGTGAGCTCGGGATGTTGTTTGATGCCATGACGAAGTTGCATCGCAAGCTGAGCGATGCTGTCGCCGGATGGGGTGAGCGCGATCATTTTATCCAAAAATTCGAACGCATGTTCGCTATCTCCGGAGAAAAATGATCCAACTACCATATTGCCGAGAATCCACGGCTCACCGGCATTTATCTCCAGAGCTTTCCTGGCCGTTTCCAGGCCCCGGGTGTAATCGTTATTGGCGAAATGGGCGATCGCCATGTTGCCCCAGGCCGTGTAATGGCCGGGATCGAGTTTCACGACTTTATCGTAAGACTCGACCGCATCTGTATAGTTCTGCCATACATAATAGGACAATCCCAGATTGAACCAGGCGTTCGAGTGATCGGGGGCAAGCTGGACCACTTTCCGGTACGCCTGGATCGCGTCCCCGTACTGTTCTTTTGTGTGAAGCGCGATTCCGAGATTATACCAGACATCGGGGTTTTCCGGAAGGTGTTTGATGGCATCACGGTAGGTGATTATTGCATTGTCAACATCATTGGATGCATGATAGGCAAGGCCAAGATTATAATAAACCATTCCATTATCAGGCCATTTTTTTATATAACCGATATATAATTCAACTGCCTTTTCATATTTTTCTGCAGCATGATAAGCGAGAGCACAATTAAACACCGCTTCAGAATTATCGGAATGTATCTCAATAATATGTGAATAATGACTGACTGCTTCATCGTAGTTTTTCATTGAGTGAGAAGTAAGCGCAAGTTGATAGAGCGTATCAAGATTTTCTGGATCAAGTTCCACTGCTTTTTTAAAGGTAGTGTATGCTTTATCAAAATTATTTAATGTAAAATAACATGATCCCAGTTGTTTGTGGTAATTACTGTTGCCAACATCAAGGGTAACACATTTCTCG
>CAZGVZ010000379.1:0-3286 GCA_964529145.1 uncultured Fibrobacteraceae bacterium
GACTGGAACGTCCGCACAATGGTGGGGAAAGGATGCGCACCGAGAGCCGATCCGAACACGTAGTGGGTCGTCTGTACTGAAGCCGTCCAGTCCCGCATGGCCTCGTTGACCGCATCCTTGAGCGTTTTCCCTCCGCTGTCGACCGGGACGACCCTTGCGCCGAGCAGGTTCATGCGGAACACATTCGGCCGTTGCCGCGCCATATCGACGGTTCCCATGTAAATGTCACATTCGAGTCCGAGCAGCGCGGCCGCGGTCGCGGTCGCGACACCGTGCTGACCTGCGCCGGTTTCCGCGATGACCCTCTTTTTCCCCATAAATTTCGCAAGAAGCGTCTGCCCGAGCGCATTGGTGATCTTATGGGCTCCGGTATGGTTGAGGTCCTCCCGTTTGAGATAGATGCGGCACCCTCCGCAGTGATTCGTAAGTCCCTGCGCGAAATAGAGCGGTGTCGGACGACCATTGTAATTTTTCAGGAGAGACCTGAAACGGCTGGTCCATTCGGTATTCTTGAGGAAAGAGCGGAACGAGCGTTCGACCTCATCCAGCGCCGGCATGAGTGTTTCCGGAACGAAGGCGCCGCCGTACACGCCGAAGTACCCTTTCTTTTTTCCTTTATCATTCATTGTATGATTTTTCCGACTCGCCTGAATCTGAAGCTCCAGCTTCCCTGATTATCGCTTCCATGGGACCAAAGAACCATGATCGCCCTGCCGAGGCAATGCGACATTCCTACCGGTCCGAAGTATCTGGAATCGAGACCGCCGGAACGGTTATCGGCCAGGAGGAAAAGATAATCGTCCTTTACCTTATACTCCTCGATCACCGTACCTTCCACGGAAATGGTAAAATAGAGAGATACTTTCCTGTCGTCATACTTCTGGAAAAGAAACTCTTCCAAACGGTTCCAGAAAAACCAGTCGTAACGCAGGGAATCGGGCACCTGCCGGATCGAGCCGCTGTAAAAGGCAAAATCGCTAATAATATACTCATTGCTGAGGGAATCGTCTAAGTGGAGATAGGGGGTCAGTGTGACGGACCGGGAAGATTGTTCCTGGCGTACGATCGAGAAAGCGAAAAAGAAATCACGGAGCGACAGTCGATTGAACAGGAGCAGATCTCCCCTGGAGGGAATGCGATACATTTCGAGAAAGTCCCTGGGAGTGTACTCTCCGGGAACGATCTCTTCGACTTCCTGGTTGAAACCTGCGCAGCGCGGCAAAGGACGACCGGCTACAAATTTACCGCTGTCGATCCCAACGGTATCTCCGCTGAATCCCGCGATTCGCAGCACGCCTGAATGTCCTCCGGCGAAAACGCTTCGATACACTACCGTTTTATCGTACTGAACACCGGAAATGGCCCTGATCCACGGGATAAACGGCGTTCTGAAAACAAGCAGGCGATCACCTTTCACGATTGTAGGATCCATTTGTCCGCTCAATACACGTACGGTGTCGAAAAGCGTCGCTCTGACGAGAAAAGCGGCGGCGATCACGAGAAGGAGGATCCTGACGGAACGGTATGCGGTCACACGGAGATCGAAGCCGGCTGTACGCGGATGCTTAGACACTCCGGGAACCTCCTTTTACCGATGGATCTCCAACATGACTCATGAGTATCACTCCCGGCTCAGGATCGCCAGAAAAGCCTCCTGGGGGATCTCGATATTTCCGACCTGTTTCATTCGTTTTTTCCCCTCTTTCTGCTTTTCAAGCAGTTTTCGCTTTCGGGTGATATCCCCTCCGTAGCATTTGGAGGTTACATCCTTTCGGAAAGCTTTGACGGTTGAACGGGCGATCACTTTTGTCCCGATGGCGGCCTGAATCGCGACCTCGTACTGCTGCCGCGGAATGAGTTCCTTGAGTTTCGACGTGATCGCCTGACCGAAGCTGTAACTGTTGTCGCGGTGAACGATGGACGAGAACGCGTCCACCGCAGTCCCGTTGATCAGGATATCGAGCTTGATGAGATTCTCCCGTTCATAACCGTCGAACTCATAGTCCATCGAGGCGTATCCCCGGGAGCAGCTTTTGAGTTTATCGAAAAAGTCGATGATGATCTCCGAAAGAGGAATGCGGTAGTGCAGGCAGACACGCGTGGGTTCGAGATACTCCATGGAGCCCATTTTTCCGCGCTTCTCTTCGCAGAGTTTCATGATCGCCCCGACATATTCCGAGGGGGTTATCAGCTGTATTTTGGAAATCGGTTCGCTTATGAATTCGATCTCCTGCAGCGAAGGCATCTTCGCAGGACTCTCGATATCCATTTCGTCGCCGTTCTTGCAGCGAACCCTGTATTTCACGTTGGGAACCGTGGTTATGATATTGACGTTGAACTCGCGGAAAAGTCGTTCCTGGACGATTTCCATGTGCAAAAGTCCCAGGAATCCCGCCCTGAATCCAAAACCCAGAGCCGAGGATGTTTCCGGTTCGTAACTTATGGAAGAGTCGTTGAGCTTGAGCTTTTCGAGCGCAGAGCGCAGGTCTTCGTAATCCGCCTTATCGACCGGATATATACCGCTGAAGACCATGGGTTTGACTTCCCTGTACCCGGGGACCGGCTCTTTCGTGCCCCCCAGACGGGTGGTGACGGTATCCCCGATCTTGATGTCGGAAACGGTTCTGATATTCGCTATAACGTATCCCACTTCACCTGCCGAGAGCCGGTCCACCGGCACCCTCCCCATTCTGAAAAAACCGATCTCGTCGACATCGTATTCTCTATCTGTGGAAAGGAACCGGATCTTGTCCCCTTTGCTCATTGCACCTTCGAAAATGCGCACATAGGCGACCGCGCCGCGAAACGCATCGAATTTGGAATCGAAAATGAGAGATTTGAGCGGCATGACCGGGTCGCCTGCGGGCGGGTGAACATCGATGAGGACCCTTTCGAGAATCGGCGCCACACCCTCGCCGGTTTTTGCGCTGCAGGAGAGAATCGTTTCCGGCCCGACGCCGAGAAGATCCGCGACCTGTTTCCTGACCTCTTCAGGGTGGGCCGAAGGCAGATCGACTTTGTTGAGTACCGGAATTATGGCCAGGTCGTTGTCGAGGGCAAGAAAAATATTGGTAAGGGTTTGTGCTTCGATGCCCTGGGTCGCGTCGACGACCAGAATAGCCCCTTCGCATGCCGCGAGAGAACGGGAAACCTCATATGAAAAATCGACGTGTCCGGGAGTATCGATAAGGTTGTACTGGTATTTTCGGCCGTTTTCGGCCGTGTACTCCATTCTTATGGGATGGGACTTGATAGTGATGCCGCGCTCACGCTCGAGATCCATGTC
>CAZGVZ010000379.1:3296-4749 GCA_964529145.1 uncultured Fibrobacteraceae bacterium
TCCTCGCAGCCTTCGTCGAGTATCTGCGCCTGCATCCTTTCCTTGCTTACGGTCCCGGTCAATTCGAGAAAACGGTCGGCAAGCGTGGATTTCCCATGATCGATATGCGCGATTATGCAAAAATTGCGTATGAAATCTCTGTTCACAAAACTCTAAGCCTGTCGAGAGGTAAATGTACACGCCATAAATTCCCGTGTGCAGTGAATATTTGCTGCATGCGGGTGACGATGGTGTGCACATCCCGGATACGCGAAGTCTGTCCGGAAACGTTCTCCGCCGGCTAGGACAAGCGAGACACGTGGGTTCGCGAAGCTCGACGACTCGATCCGGCTCGCATTTCAGTCCATGGAGAGAGCCGCAGGCAACCAGCCGCATCATAGGACGGAAAGAAATATCCCGTTTTTTTCTTGCCTTTTGCAGCAGTCCGCAGGAACCAGAGGGGGTTTTCGGACAGACCCTGATAAGGTTGAAATATACAATATGCGCGTGATCGCGATGCCGGCTCCGTGAATACCTCGAATACCTCCTCTGGCGGGTGTTCTCAGCGGCAGCACTTCGGGGGATCTGCAGTTTTCCGGAAGCGTACAACACCATGCCGAACGACAAAATGGGCGGACAATGCGGCTGGTTTATTGTAATAAATAAAAAAAACAATGAGTTGCACAATACCGGTCGAAAAAATGTTTTCTTCCTGAAAACGAAAATTTCGATCATCGGCAGGTAACCTCTTCATAAAACCTCAATTCCTTCATATATTATAAGAAGCCGCAAAAAACGACCGGAATGATTTCGCACCCGGGTCTGGATGCCGATCGGTCTATTCCGGCAAATACATCACAGGTCACGAAAACATGATCGATCCTTTCGAATACCTTAACTACCGCAAACTGCTCAAGGACCTCTATGAGGATCGTAAACGGGAGCATCCGTATTTTTCATACCGTTTCATCGCACAGAAAGTCGGCTTCTCTTCGGCCGGTTTCTTCACCAACATCCTTAAGAGCAAGCGCAATATCTCACCCGAATATATTTTCAAATTCGCGGAAGTATTCAAGCTCAGGAAGGGCGAAACAGAATATTTCGAACTTCTGGTCAATTTCGACCAGGCGAAGGATCATACACGCAAGCGTTTCTATTTCGAAAAGATTCTCGGTCACAAGAAGTCCAGGATCAGGGTGACGGAAGCCCAGCAGTACGAATTTTACAGTACATGGTACTACACCGTGATCCGTGAGCTCATCGACATTTACCCCTTCAGGGACGATTACGAGGAACTCGCCAGGCGGGTTTCGCCGCCTATCAGGGCAGCGGAGGCGAAAAAAGCGGTGGAAATGCTGGAACGGATCGGATTCATCAAGCGAAATGAAAACGGGATCTTCGAACAGACCGATACGTTCATCACTACCGGTTATGAAGCGCAATCGGTCGCGATCAACAATTTTCTCCTGGAGAT
>CAZGVZ010000380.1:0-4746 GCA_964529145.1 uncultured Fibrobacteraceae bacterium
CGAAAGCAGCACGGAGAATATCCGTCATGATAGTGCGCCGCCCTTCAGGGCTGAAAAAATATGCCATTTCCCCGGGCGCCTTCAGCCCGGGCTGCTATGCCGTGCGCTTCAGCGCGTCAAAGACCATTGAAATTCAAACTGAGACACTACCCTACTGAGAGAGTTCCCATGTGGTTCCCATGTGGTTCACCTGCGGAACTCTCCGGCTTCGATGCCGAGTTCCTCCATTTTCTTGATGAGCCATTTGCGATCGATGTCGAGCATTTTTCCTGCCATCGAAACGTTCCCCCGGGTTCTCCTGAGTGTCGAGGCTATCGCGCTCCTCTCGGCGGCAGCCCGCGCTTCCCGCAGCGTCACCCTGCCCTCCGGACCATCGGCGCAGGAAGACATCGCCCCCTTCCGGAGGGAAATGCTTTCCGGCGTCAGACGGTCGCTTTCGCTGAAAAGGATCGCTTTCTGCAGTACGTTTTCGAGCTCCCTTATGTTTCCCGGCCACTGATAGACGGCAAGGGCGTTTTTCGCACTCGCGGAGAGCACCTTGTGTGCGAGGCCGAACTGCTGGCAGTACCTGGTGATGAAATATTCGGCCAGGAGCAGCACGTCATTGCCCCGCTCACGCAGCGGAGGCAGATGGAGGGTGAGTACGTTGAGCCTGAAAAACAGATCCTGACGAAAATTCCCGGACGAAGCCTCGGCCTCGAGGTTGCGGTTCGTAGCCGCGACGATGCGGATATCCACCGGTATCGTTTCGGTTCCTCCTACCCGGATCACCTCCGATTCCTGAAGTACCCGGAGAAGTTTGACCTGCAGGTGGATGGGAAGTTCTCCGATTTCATCAAGGAAAACGGTGCCTCCCTGCGCAGACTCGAACAGGCCGGCCTTCCGTGCCACGGCTCCGGTGAAGGCTCCTTTTTCATGCCCGAACAGCTCCGACTCTATGAGATTCTCCGGAATAGCGCCGCAGTTGATCGCCTTGTACGGTCCGGATGAACGGGACGACTGGTCGTGGACGAACCGGGCAAGCAGTTCCTTGCCCGTTCCGGTCTCGCCTGTGATCAGCACAGGCGAATCGGTTCCGGCGAGCCTCGTCGCGAGCGCGACAAGCCGCACCATGCACTCGCTTTCGAAAAGCATACCTCCCGAGGGAGCCATCCGCTGACTCTGCAGTCTGGCGATGGTCGTCTGCTGCTCGCGTCTCTCCTGGTAATTGATGATGATCTCCGAGAAGAGGGGAAGCAGCGCGTCGCAAAACCTGCGGTCCTCCTCGGTAAAGGGATCGGCATCGTCGATCCGGTCAATGTACAGATACCCGGTGATCGCGTCCCCGTGTTTGAGAGGCGCGCACATGATGGATGCGACTAGGTTCTTTTCAAGTGACCGCATGGATGTTTCGGCCGACCTCCAGGCGTCCTCATGCATCAGTACGGTGTGGGAAGCTTCACGCGCCCATCGTATGGCCCGGTTCGAAAAACGGTCCAGGCCAACGCTTTTGGGGTAACGCGCGATGGTCTGGCACTCCTGTCCGTCGTTTCCGTCGATCACTATTCTCGCCCCATCTCCACGCAGAAGCCTCGATACGCTTGCCGCAAGTGCGTCGAAGAGCGCTTCGTCACGGCTCCGCAGCAGCGAAACCGCGATGCCGATAAGCTCCTGAAGCAAGTCTGCCGAGCCATCGCCGCGGAGCGGAGTCGATGCGTCGTTCGATTCGGATCCTCCATGCTCCAGATACTCCATCCGGCTTCCGCCGATTCTGATCTCGCTCCCATGCCTGAGCACGACTCCCTTGGCGCCGATTTCCGCATCGTCCACAGAAATCACTATCTCCGGAGTGAGCCGGTGCAGCGTATAGACACCCTGACCGAAGAGCAGATGCGCCGCCCGGCCTGGGACACCCGGAAGCTTCAGGTGGCACTCCGGCGACGAACCGATCGTGACGATGCGGCCGGTCAACTGATGTTCGATATTCTTGTCGATCAAGCGGATCAGAGGTTCCATGTCAGCGGTCCCTTTCCTCGCCGGGTTTGACCGGGAAGTCGACGGTCCTGGTCTGAAAGGGTAAAACGTTCACGTTCATGTACCTGAGAGTACGGCCTGCGCCGTCCCGTAGTGTCAGTTCATGTTCACCCCAGTGGAGTGTCAAACCGTGCACGCGGGCAGTATCCGGGGCCGGTTTCCCGTCAACGGAAAGCGATACTCCCTCCGGCACTCCCCGCACGAGGAGACGGCCCGTCAGCTTGTCGTGACGGAGCGAATCCACCCGTAACGCCGCGGCGCCGCTGAAAACCGGACCGGATGCAGATGGTGAAAGCAGGACGGACGCTCTGCGGTGATGAACCGGGGGAAAAAGTTCCGGATTCGCGCTCTTGCGCATTCCTGCGACAAAGGCGATGCATACGCAGCCCGCAAGAATCACCGCGAACGGGACATACTGTACGAGCTTCGGCCTGCCGCCCGTCGAACCGTTTTGAAAATCCCCGAGAAGCACGACCGCCTCCCGGTTGTTTCCGTTCTCCTCGATGCTCTCGACCAGCAGCCAGTACGCTTCGTCGATTCTCCGCGCATAAAGCAATTGACGGGCCGCCCCGAGCAGCAGCACGGACATTCGCTCGGAAGTCATGTCCGAGGCCATTCGTGTCCAGTCCGGCCTCGGTTCGGGCTCCGGTTCCTTTTCCCATGATTCAAGCAGTTCGATCCCGGAAGCCGGGCGGCCGAGCGGATTTTCGCAGAGCAACGGCTTCAGAAAGGCTTCCGGGCATACCGAAGCCAGGATCTGCGTCAGCACCTTCCCGGCCGCATAGACGTCGGCGCGCCTGAGGTCTACCTCGCTTCCACTGCTCCACAGCTCCGGAGCCATATACGCCGGAGTGCCTTTCGCGTTCAAGGTCGAACTCTGTATCTCGGTCACATCCTTGGTGAACCCGAAATCAACCAGGAAGAGTCCGCGGTCCGGAGTGACTATCACGTTTTCCGGCTTGAGGTCGCGATGGGCGAATCCCTGCGAGTGTATAGTCGCCAGGGCGCGTATGAAACTCCCGGCGAGCGAAAGACGGTCCGCGGTCGAAAGCGGGGCGCCGAGCAAAACTGAAAGCGGCAGCCCTCGTATGAATTCCATGACCATGCATACGCTGTTGCGCCACTCGAAGGCATCATACATCTGCGGCACGCAGCCGGCCCGCATTTTCGCCTGGGTCCGGGCCTCCCTGAGGAGTTCGTGCCTTTTCGCCCTCTTCTTTTCGTACATGAACTTGAGCGCGACCCAACGACCGAGCGCCTCCTGCCGCACACGGTAAACGGAGGCAAAGGCGCCCTCACCGATCCTCATCGGATGGGAAAAACCGCCGGGGAACCTGGGGATCACTGAACCTCCTCCCCTGTGCCGGCCGTGTCCGGCGTCTTGTCGCGCACCGCTTTCTCAGCTGCGGCGAACCAGTAGAGGAACTCCTCGTCTCCGGGCGAAAACTTCAAGGCGCGCAACCAGAGGTCGTGCGCATCTTTCACCCGCTTTTCCTCCCAGTGCACCATGCCGAGGTTGAAAAGAAACGATGAATTCGCCGTATCCGCGGCGGATGCCCTTTCAAAAAGCAGGCGGGCCTTGTGCGCTTTTCCGGTGCGAAAGTAAATGATCCCCGCCAGGTTGAGCGGCTCCGGGTTCAGCGGGTCGCATGCAATAGCACGAGTCAATAATTCAAGCGAGGCGAGAGTGTCACCCCTCAGGAGCGTTCCGGAAGCGCGTTCCGACCAAACCTGCGAGAGGAGATTGTCGATCCCCTTCCCGCCGCGTATTGTACGGGCCGCCTCAAGGTGCATGATCGCCTCGCGCCATGAAGACGTATCCCCGATATCGTCAACGGCCTTCTGCAGATGCGCCTTGCCCATACCGAGGCGCGCGGCGAAATGCCCCGGATTCCTCTCGAGCACGCGAGAATAAAACCGTATCGCCATGGTGTAGTCTCCCAGTTCCAGGGACAGCGCCGCTTTTCCCAGGTCAGATGAGGTGCATGCGGCCGAGATGAGCAAAAACCAGGGCAGCGAGGCGCGTATTCCTAAGAGGGCCTTCATCGGTGAGCACCCGGTTTGAACCTGAAGATCCATGTCATGACAAGCGATCCGTACCATCGTTCGATATCGAACGGCGCCTGTTCCATGAGGGTCGAATAATTACGCCGTGCCATGAAATTTATGCCGAACGTGCCGAAACGGCCCGCGCGGTACCGTAAAAAAAGGTCGAGGATGACCGACTGGTCAACCCTGTGACTGCTCCTGAAGAGCGGAATCGAATCGAGACGCGCGAGAATGTAACCGCCGCCCGGAACGATCGAGTCGACCCAGTAGTAGTTTCCATCGTTCCTGTTGAACGCCAGACAGCTCCTTTTTCCATCGATCAGAATTCCATTGACCTGCGGCTCGGCCCCCTCGGGATAACCGTAATCGAGCCATGTAGCGCTGTTGATGAACCAGGTGCAGGAGTACCCCGTTCCGGCCCCGACCACCAGCTTCCCCGAAAGCTTCCGTTCAAAGTTCACCTGAGGATTGACCGATGTGTAGCTCTGCGGGATGCGGGAACGGATTCCTTTTTCATACTGGTATGGTTGAAATGTCTTCAGTCTGGCGGAGTAGGATGTGTCGTAGACATATCCGTCCTGAACCGATATATACGCCCATTCGCTTTCCTTAAAGGAGTACTCCCCGGCCGACATTCCGGAAAGGAACAGACTCGCGGCGATGTTGTTCCGTTTCCCCATATCC
>CAZGVZ010000381.1:0-4475 GCA_964529145.1 uncultured Fibrobacteraceae bacterium
ATATCTATCATCATGATGGAAACCGGATGGCCGTACCTGATGTACCGCTTCAATTCCATGTCGATTTTGTAAAAACAATAAGTATGGTTGTAAAGTCCGGTGAGCCCATCGTGGTTCGACAACCGCACTATTTCCCTGAACTGCTGCTCGCTGACGACGGTCGCTGAGGCAACGAGATTGGAAATATTCGAAAGATAGTCGAGAGCCGCCACGGTTATCTTTATGTTGCGATATACCATCGAGGACATTTCATACTTATGGAGAAGAATCTTGTGCCAGAGTGATTCTGCGGTTTCCGGCATGAACACCTGGTGAGTCACGGCGAAAAGGAGATCGGAGAAGAAAGCTTTGCCGTGAGATTTTCGTTTGTTTTCGACCTCTTCCTTCTCGGTCGGTGACAGATCATGATCACCGGCAAAGCCGGAAACCAGATCCAGTGACAACGGATTTTCCTCGAGCTGCTGAAGCAGGAACTCACGATCTTCTGTCTGTAAATCAAATCCGCCGGTGTTGATTTCGTTTTGCACTATCCGCTCCGCGTATCTATCAGGAAAAGCGGGTCTGAATATCCGTGTGATCATTTTCGCTGTTTACTGACCTTCCCCGCTTTTACCTTCATTCCCGGCTTGCATTCGGAAAAAGTAATGCACGCCTGGTCCACCTCCACGCCATCCACTGATGAAGGCGCATAAATCAGGAAATAACGATATTGCAGACCATTGTTTGGTTGTTATCCGGCTAATTGAAATGACTCATGCCGAATGTCCTCCACCGCAGCGCCTATCAGGGAGCACGCCTGCTCGTACTTTCCGAAAATGTTGCAGGTCAATACTCCGCGCACAGTTCCGTTTTCATGGTAGTAAACAATGCCCGTAAACTCGTCCTCCATCCTGCTCAGCGTTTCGAATCCCGAACTGCAGATTCCGAACGCCTCATAACCGAAATCGAAAAGATCGGAGAAGAAGTACGGCAGATGGTCGTAAGGCTTCGCGGTACCGGCCATATTCAGTCCAGCTGTTCTCCCCTGAGTGATCGCGCAATCCCAGTGTTCGAACCGCACGGGTTTTCCGAACTGAGGATAAAAAAACGATGTGTTGTCGCCTGCGGCATAGATCGAATCGTGCCGTGTCCGGAGATATTCATCCACGGAAACGGCTCCATCCGGGGTGAGGCCGTCGGTAATGCCGGGAACGTTTTTGGGCGTGATTCCGATGCCGGCGATGATCAGATCGCTGTGGAGGATCCTGCCGGCACGGGTTGTTAAAGTATATGTATCTTTTTCCCGTGTGATTGAAGCGGGGGTGTCCTGGCTCAACGTGACAACACCTTTGCTGACGTAGAGTTCATTGATGCTCCGGGCGAGAGCAGGGGGAAAGATCGTTTCCCCGATAAGCTTTCCCGGAAACAGCATGGTTACCTGAAGGTTCTGTGAAAGCAGTGCGGCGGCCATTTCTGAACCGATGAATCCACTGCCGATGATCAGAACAGTGCGACAATGGGGAACACTTTTCCTTATTTCCAGGTAATCGTCGTAAGACCTGTAATAGACAATTCCTTCGATATCTCCTCCCGGGATTTCGAGTCGCCTCGGTGTACCTCCCGTGGCAAGCAGCAATCTGTCATAACGAAAGGAATCGCCGGAGGCGGCTTGAACGGTTTTATCCGCCGGGTCTATACGGAGTATCGTGGTATCCTTGAAAAGGTCGATTCCGTTTTCCGGATAAAAAGAGTCGGGGTGGAAAAAGATGTCCTTCTCGAGTTTCCGACCGAACCAAAGCCCTTTGGTAAGGGGAGGACGGTGATAAGGAGAGTGTTTTTCTCTGCCGATGAGTGCGATGGAGGCGTCAGGGTCGGATTCATGAACTGCATCTGCAGCGGATACCCCCGCTGTTCCGGCTCCAACGATCACATAACGATAAGACTTTCTCGAACGGTCGAACAACGACACCGACATCTATGACTCCATGCGTTTTCCTCTGGCATGTTGCCGAAGGTATCCGAAGATCAAGCAATATCCATGCCGTTTTCCATTTTGATCCGGTTTGTCCGGCCATTGTATTTCTTTACACAATGAGGCATATCGCACTATGCAAACAGTTCGGCGTATACATAAGGAAAAAACGCCGTCAATGGAGTACAAACGAAAGATGTGGATGCAGCAATATTCTCTCGTACCGATCGTGTCCTTTTCGGGTAGAGGTGATTCCAATATTCAAGAATTCGATTCTCGAATCCAAGAAACTTGGCATCAAAGCCGGATATTTGCATAAATCTGGAATCGCCGTGAAGTGCTTTTTCATGTAACCCTACTGTGTGATAAAGCATCAAAGAAGTTTCCAGGTGGTTCGACTCTGGGATATCGGTACGATACGACGGTACTGCAACCGTACTCCTTACACTTACAGAACTAGTGAAAGACCGCCGGTCTCTGCAGATGGAGTTGAGACGGCACTCTGGAATGCAATGCATTCTTCCTGTTTTCCGCGGGCTATCGCCCGCTCCAATAAGTCATAGCCCATGGCGGTGGTAGTTGACTGATTCCCTCGAATAAAGGGGAAGTGGCATACGTTTCGCATTGGATACCGCAGATTTTCCCGCTCACTCTCACACGGAAATCACTTGAACAAGGCAATGACGAGCCCAGGTTCCACCTATCGGTTCCAGTTCACTCCACAGTTCACCTTTGAACGGGCACGGGAGCTTGTTGATTATCTGAAACAGCTGGGCATCACTCATATATACGCTTCTCCGGTCACCAGGCCGTGCCGGGGAAGCAGTCACGGATACGATGTGTGTGACCCCCGTGAAGTGAACCCGGAACTTGGCGATCCGGCTGAATTGATTGATCTTCTCTCGCATGTCCGCGCGAGCGGCATGGGATGGATACAGGACATCGTTCCCAATCATATGGCGTATTCCGAAGAGAATACCATGCTGATGGATGTCCTGATGCACGGCGAAGCTTCGCGTTATTTCGATTTTTTCGATATTGAATGGGACCATCAGCAGGAAAGTCTGCGTGGCAGAGTGCTTGCGCCCTTTCTCGGAAGACCTCTCGGAGAGTGTATAGAGGAAGGTGAAATAGTGCTTGTGCACGAAAAGGGGCGCCTGCATATCGGCTACTACGACCGGAGGTTCCCGGTAAGGCCGGAGTGCTATTTCGACATATTCAGGAGCAGCCTGCCGGAATTGCGTCGAAAGCTCTCCCGCCGAGAATCGGAGTATATAAGATTTACAGGTGTACTATATACGCTTCACAATCTCCCGGGAGCCGCGGAGCCGGAGGAGAGATACGGACAGATGGAAATGGCATTGCAGATCTTCGATGAAGCGTACCTTGGGAATGAGGAGATCAGGGCTCACGTGGATCACGTGGTGGGTACTTACAACCATGATGGCGACGGTTCCTCGAGAATCGATCTTTTGTGGAGTCTTCTGGACCGTCAATTCTATCGCCTCTGTTTCTGGAGGGTCGCCGCTGAAGAGATCAACTACCGCCGTTTTTTCACAATCAGCGATCTAATCGCGGTGAGGATCGAGAAAAAGAATGTTTTCGAGACATTACATTCGCTGATCTTCGGTTTGGCGGACAACGGGCTGATACAGGGAGTACGTATCGACCACATCGATGGTCTGTTCGATCCTCTTGAATACCTCACACGCCTGAGGGCGCGATGTCCGGGACTGTATATCGTCGTCGAAAAGATACTGGATATCCGGGAAACACTCCCACGGGAATGGCAGGTCCAGGGAGAAACGGGATACCAGTTTCTGAACGAGCTCGCAGGTGTGCTTTGCCGTCACAAATCGATGCGTTCCCTTAATTCTCTTTATCGCAGGTTCATCAGGCGGCCGGTCGATGTCGAAGAACTGAAAGTCGACCGTAAACGTCTGATCATAAGCAAGGACATGACCGGTGATGTCGACAATCTGGCATCGCTCATCCTCCATTCCACGAGTCACCGGCTGGCTGGTAATGACGTGACTTTCTATGCGATGAGGCGCGCAATCGTCGAGCTGCTTGTGCACTTTCCCGTGTACCGCACGTACATTGATAAAAATAAGTTCGAGAATCGTGACATGAAGATATTGCAGCGTGCACTGCAGGAGGTTCGCAGGACAAAGCCGGAGTTCGAGTACGAATACCGGATAATCGAGCGATTCTTTACCGGTACTCCTTCGGGATCCCGGATGAACTCATCGAATATTTCCGAATCACTGATGCGTTTTCAGCAATTCACCGGCCCGCTGATGGCGAAGGGATATGAAGATACGTTTCTCTACAGTTATAACCGGCTTGCGGCTCTTAATGAGGTTGGGGGGTGGCCCGAAATGTTCGGGATCGAACTCGGCGAGTTCCATCGTTATATGAAAAAGCGGGGAGAGGAATGGCCGATGTCGCTCAACGCCACCGCGACACATGATACCAAGAGGGGAGAGGATACGCGTTGCCGCATGCTGGCGATAAGCGAGTT
>CAZGVZ010000381.1:4485-4725 GCA_964529145.1 uncultured Fibrobacteraceae bacterium
ACACTGGGCCACACAAGTGATCAGGTGGCGGAAAAACAACGACAGATTCAAACATCTACTTCCAGGTCGAAAAGCGCCCGATCTCAATGATGAATATCTTCTGTATCAAACGATTGCGGGGACCCTTCCCGTGCAGACCGGTTGTACGCCGGAGTACTGTGAACGGATCAAGAGGTACATGCTCAAGGCTATACGCGAAGCGAAAACTCACACTGCCTGGATCAAACCGGACAGCGCCTA
>CAZGVZ010000382.1:0-4707 GCA_964529145.1 uncultured Fibrobacteraceae bacterium
TGGGTGATGAGCGAAGTTTGAAGTATTCTGAAATCACCCGTGAAATAATCGGGGCGGCTATGGAGGTGCACCGAGAGTTGGGAAATGGATTTCAGGAGGTGATTTACCAGCGTTGTCTGGCAATAGAATTGAAGGAATCGGCTTCAAGCCTTCGGTTCGAGCGTTTTATCAATCCGAAAATTCGCATCCAAATCCTCACACCTCAACCCATGATGAGAGTCGATTGATTTCAAAAAATCCGTGTCATCCCTCAATCCGTTTCATCCGCGATTCTGACAGTGTTTAACAATCCGCATCAAAGCAGCAGGATTCACCTCTATCACGTGATACTCTCCAGCCGCCTAAGACCCGCTTCCGGATCTTCGCTTCTCAAAACCGGCAGGAACGCCTCGACCGCCAGCTTCAGGTTCGCGGCAGCTCTTTCGGAGAGCCCTTCCTTCATTTCCCATTCGAAACCGCTCAGGGCGAGAAGCCAGCAGCGGGGAAAGGCGGAATAGAGCTCGTTGCAGAGCGCGAGGACCGATGCGGGATGCATCGCGTGGGTTGTGAACCCGATTTCACGGTCAGGGTGCAGGGGAGAGAGGGAGAAGGTGCCGCCCTGTATCGATGCATCGGCAAAGATCACGAGGGGGAAACGTGAAATGGTGAGGGCGTCTTCGACATTGAGCTGGTAGTTTTCGTCGAATGCGCATCCGGGGATTCCCATGGTTTCGAGTTCACGGACAAAAGCGATTCCCAGGCCGTCGTCCTGACGGCCCGGGTTGCCGTATCCGTATACCAGTACCCCGGGCGCTTCAGTACCGGTCGACATTCTTCCGTCTGTTCGAGACGATCCGGCCGCGTCCGTCGACGATGGAGACCTCGAGAGGCATCTTGCCGACCGCGTGTGTAGCGCAGCTCAGGCACGGATCGTAGGCGCGGATCGCGACCTCGACGCCGTTGAGAAGTCCCTCGGTCACCTCGGGTTTACCTGAAATGGTGTTCAGCGCCACCCAGTTGACCGCGCGATTCATTGGTTCGTTGTTGTTCGTGGTCGACACGATGAGATTGCACATTTCGATCTGATCGTCGCGATTGACGCGATAATGGTGAAAAAGCGTGCCGCGCGGGGCCTCGATAAGACCGATACCCTCTGACTGCTTCGTGCCTTTTCTCACGAGATCTGTTCCCTGGAGGTCCGGATCGTCGAGCAGTTTCTTGATCATTTCCGCGCTGTGGAGCGTTTCGATAAGACGCGCCCAGTGCATGTGCATGGAACGATTGTTCGGTTTTCCTCGTGAATAAGCCCTGAACTCCTCGAACTCCTTCTGCGCGAGCGGAGTGGGGATGTAATCGCAGGTATTGAGCCGCGCCAGAGGCCCAACGCGATACCACCCTTTTTCCTTGCCGATGGATTTGAGATAGGGGAATTTCATGTAGCTCCAGCTGCGTACTTCTTCACCGATATGAGTCAGATAATCGCGATAATCGACATCATCGAGGATCCTGTTGCCTTCCGCATCGATGGCGCGCAGCACTCCGTGGTACAGATCGAGACCTCCGTCCCTGGCGACGAGACTCAGGTGATTGGACGGAAACTCGGCGTAATCGTCAATAAGCTGCCGGTGCTCCTTGTGAAACTGTTTGAAAAACCGTACCGTGTCGAGCGCCCATTCAATCATGGTATCGATCGACGGAATGGCTTTACCGTCCGTAAAGAAGCTGCGTTCCTCCGGGGAAAGGTTCTTGTTGATTCCCCCGGGAATCGCCCCGGTACCGTGGATTTTCTTGCCTGCTGTTGCGCGGATGATCTCCTGGCCGAATTTACGCATGAGCACACCCCTTACCGCCAGGTCCTTGTGCTTGAGCGCCACGCCTATCACGTTACGGATCGCGGGGTCAGCATCTATGCCGAAGAGAAGATCCGGGGATACGAGGTGGAAGAAATGAAGCACATGGGACTGGAATGTCTGGCCGAAGTGCATCAGGCGGCGCATTTTTTCAGCGGTGGGGGAGAGGCCGTCGGTGCCTAGTCCGACTATCATGTCGGTTGCCTTGGCTGCCGCCAGGTGGTGGCTTACCGGACAGATACCGCATAGTCGCTGAACGAGCACCGGGGCTTCCCAGTAGGGGCGACCCTGGACGAAACGCTCGAACCCGCGAAATTCAACGATATGCAGCCTGCTCTGAGTGACTTTGTTGTCATCGTCGAGGTGAATGGTCACTTTCCCGTGACCTTCTACTCGCGTTACCGGTTCAATGGTGATTTTTCTGCTCATAGAATCTCCGTTATATCAATCGAATTTGAAGGTTTCATATGCGGGATCGAGGGGAATCCCCTTCACCAGACTGACCAGCGTGTCCCAGATGAGATCCGCTCTAGGCGGGCAACCCGGAAGGAAATAGTCGACCTTTACTACCTCGTGACAGGGATAAACCCGGTTCAGGATTATCGGAAGCTCTTCGTCATTAGGCACGATGGTGTTGCCTTTTTCGATCGTCGGGCCGTCAAGGTATGCCTCTTTGAGACATTCCGCTACCGGAATTCCGTTGCGAAGGGCGGGCAGGCCTCCCATGATGGCGCATTCTCCCAGAGAAACGAGGACCTTGCAGTTTTTCCTGAAATCCTTGAGAACATGGACGTTCTCGCTGTTGCAGCAACCGCCTTCGATGATTCCGACATCGCACGGTTTTGTGAACGTCTTTATGTCATCCACCGGAGAACGGTTGAATTCCACCAGTTCCACCAGGTCGAGGATGCGTTCATCGATATCGAGAATAGACATATGACAGCCGAAACAACCGGCGAGGGACGCGGTTGCAACGATAGGTTTGCTCATAATGATTGTCTCCTTTTCACTTCGCTTCCGCAGCGCGTTCGAATGCCGCACCAATGGGGCTGCGGTCGTACTGCCGTCTTCCGATCGGCTGTGAGAATCCTTTTTCCTTTTTGATTAGGGCGCCTACAGGGCAGATTTTCGCGGCCCGTTCGGCTAGTTCGTCCGTGATTTCCGAGGCGAGCGACGGATCGATGTTGATGGTGAGCCTGTGACCGCGGTCCTTGAACGCGAACAGGTTTTTCCCGTCGGCGTTCTTGATCGCGCGGATGCACCGCTTGCACAAAATGCACCGGTTGTGATCCTTGACAAGCTTGGGATTGGAGGCGTCGATCCCGCGGATCGGATACTGGTAAGGGAAGCGGGGAACCATCATCTTGAAACGGTACGCGAGCGCCTGCAGTTCGCAGTTTCCCGACTTCTCGCAGGAGGGGCAGAAGTGATTGCCCTCCACGAAGAGCAGTTCGAGAATCTGTGCGCGTAGATCACGAAGTTCCTCGGTGTCGCTCTCGATGTTCATGCCTTCAGCGACAGGGGTCGAACATGCTGCCATCAGTTTCCCGTTCACTTTTACCGTACAGATGCGACATGACCCGCGCGGGGCCACGCCGTCGATATTGCAGAGTGTGGGGATGTAGATGCCGTTCTTGAGCGCGGCGCCGAGAATGAACATGCCCTGTTCGGCGAGGCACGCTTTTCCGTCAATGGTTAAGGAAACGGTGTTACTCATATTATAAAGCTCCATGCGGCAAAGGTTGACGACCAGTGAAAGCGCACGAGTCGGCTGTCGCCGACGAAAGATCGAAGTCCGGAGCGTCCGCCCGCCCTGCGTCTACGAGTTTCGTGTAAAGGTGGCGGAAGTTCTTGAGCGTTGAAACGACAGGGTTGGCCGCAGTCTGCCCGAGCCCGCAGCGGTTCGCGGGCATTATCGAACTCCACCGTTCGAGATCGTCCAGATCGGATTGTACCCCTCTGCCCGACAGGATCTTGTTCATTTTCTGCTTGAGAATGACCGGCATAAACCTGCAGGGGGTGCAGGAACCGCACGATTCCTCGATGAAAAAATCGGTGAAGTTCATTACCGCGTCCCTGAGGAGATCCCGGGTCTCATTGAAAATGATGAACGATCCTCCGGTCGCGAGATCTTCGAAGGCGCATTTGCGGTCGAACTGAGCGGATCCGATGAAAGAACCGGACGGGCCCCCGACGAGTACAGCCTGGACGTTTTCGGCCCCGGCCATTTTCAGGATTTCCCGTATTGTACTACCAAATTCGATTTCGTAGATTCCCGGATTCTTACAATCACCGGATATGCTGAGCACCTTTGTTCCGGTCGACTGCGGAGAGCCGATGGCTCGATACCATGCATCACCCTTCTCGATGATTCGGGCGGCTGCACAAAGGGTCTCTACGTTGTTGATTACGGTCGGTTTGTCGAGATATCCCTTGTTGACCGGGAATGGAGGCCTGTCGCGAGGTTCGCCCCGTTTGCCTTCGGCCGATTCGATCAGCGCCGATTCTTCTCCGCAGACGTAGGCGCCGGCGCCGAATTGAATACGGATGTCGAAATTGAAACCGCTCTTTCCGCCGATACCGTTTCCAAGCAGGTTCGCGGAACGCATCCGGTCCAGAACGTGTTCGAGATATTCCTTTAAAAAGTGATATTCAAGTCGAAGGTAAAGAATGCCATGTGTGCTCCCTACGGCGTAACCGGCGATCGCCATTCCTTCGAAGAGCAGTTCAGGCCTCTCGGTGAGAATCACACGATCTTTGAACGTTCCCGGCTCACCTTCATCGGCATTGCAGAAGATATACTTTTCCGTTCCGGGTGAATTTCTGCAGAACTCCCATTTGAGCCCTGTTGGAAATCCTGCTCCGCCCCGTCCCCGTA
>CAZGVZ010000383.1:0-2930 GCA_964529145.1 uncultured Fibrobacteraceae bacterium
AGCCGCGCGGAGCACGAGGTCAGCAGGACCGCGGCGAATAAAAGTGTGCCTTTGACCGGAAAGGGGAAGATCGTATGTTTCACTCCACGACCACCGCGCCTTATCATAAGCCCTTGCAGCCTCAGGTGTTTGAGACCTGACGATCCCTGCGTCTCTCACCCGTTCTTTCGATAACCGCGCCCAGGGATCTCAAACGTTCATCGATACACACGTATCCTCGATCTATCTGTGAGATATTGTCTATCACGCTCCTGCCTTCCGCCGCCAGTGCTGCGATCAGAAGCGCCATGCCGGCCCGTATGTCGGGTGAACTGATTGCCGCG
The DNA here is from genome assembly GCA_964529145.1 of uncultured Fibrobacteraceae bacterium. GTDB lineage: Bacteria > Fibrobacterota > Chitinivibrionia > Chitinivibrionales > Chitinispirillaceae > JAFGNB01. The sequence goes on from CAZGVZ010000383.1 coordinate 324, forward strand.
CCGAACAGCGGAGAAGGCCCCGCGACTACGGCTCTGTGTGGATCGCAGAGCACGATCCGGGCGCCCATCGAGATGAGCTTGTCTACAAAAAAAAGACGGGATTCGAACATCTTTTCGTGGAGTACACAGATTCCCTCGGATTGCGTGGCGGCCACCAGAAGAATCGACATGAGATCCGTGGGAAAACCCGGCCAGGGATTGTCTTCGATTCGAGGGATCGAAGCCCCGATGTCCCTCCTGATACGGCGGCTCTGGTCCTCCGGGACGCACAGCGTCTGTTCCGGTCCATTGCATTCGACTTCCACGCCGATACGACGGAATTGAAGAAGGATCATTCGCATCTGTAATGGATCGACGCCCTGAATGGTGATCCGCGACCGGGTTGCAGCCGCAAGTCCGATAAATGAGCCTGCCTCGATGTAATCCGCGCCAATCGTGAAATCGCCCGGAGTATCGAATTTCTCCTGACCGTGCACCGTGAGCACATTGGATCCTATTCCTTCGAACCTGACACCTTTTTCCTGCAGAAAACGGCATAATCCCTGAACATGAGGCTCAGTCGCCGCATTGGTGATGGTAGTCTTTCCTCGCGCCATGGCTGCCGCGATGACTGCGTTTTCGGTGGCAGTGACGGAGGCTTCGTCGAGGTAAATGTCACTTCCCGTAAGTCCTCCGGGCGCTTCGAGCGTGTACACCGTTTCCCGAACCGTTTCAGGGCTTCCGTCTCGCTCGACATGCAGCCGCGCTCCGAGTTCCCTGAACACGAGGAAATGGGAATCAAGCCGTCGCCGTCCGATCGTATCCCCTCCGGGCTGCAGGATAACCGCTTTCCCCGTGCGAACCAGCAGCGCCGACGCGAAAAGAATCGAAGCTCTTATCGCGCAGGATTGCTCGACCGGCAATTCGGAAGTCACCAGTGTCGAAGCATCGATAACCAGCGAATCCCCGCTGATCCAGTCTGTTCTCGCTCCGAGAATTCCGGCGATGGAGACCATGGTCCTGACGTCACCGATATCGGGAACATTATGAAACGTCTGCGGCCTGGAACAGAGCATTGCGGCCGCGATGAGCGGCAGCGCTTCGTTTTTATTTCCGGCGACCTTTATGGTTCCCGATAATTCCCTTTTTCCCTCGACGATGAATCGGTTCATGATCTACTCGAATCCATATCATTTCAATCCTGGGAATGCCGTTCCCTTCCTGTTCAGGAAAATACCATTCTGGGCTTGAAAAGAGCACATTTTTATGGACTACCGGGGCTGCGGATTATGCACAAAGGAGATCGGTTAAAATATCCGGTATCTCAGATACGTAATTCCGACCTGAAGTGGTTTCCAACCCGGTATGGTATTTGCGATTCAATATACCCGCGAGGGAATGAATCATTGCCTTCATGAGGAGAAGATCATGAAACAATGACAAACAATCCCGATAACGAGGAAGGATATAATTCTCATTTCGGTCCGGATATGGTATATTAAAGATACGGGCAGCGCGGTCGTCGATGTTCTCATCCCGAATAACGTCGGATAATCGTAAGCGCTGAAAAATAGACATAGGGGCTGCCGGATCCGCCCGATCTCCGCAGCAGCCTCGCAATGCTCTACCTGTTGAATGTCAATTTCTTGACGAACACCGTTCTTCTGGGAATTCTTCTTTGATTAGCTAGTGCACGCCACTCATACGAGCGGATTACAAACTATTCAAGGGAACAACCAATTTTCCATCAAGAAGGATCAAGAAATGAATCACAGGTAGGGCATTTTTTTTCATTCAGCCCGAAACTATTCGATATGGCCGGACGGCAGGACCCGGAGTTCGTACGATTTCTCCCAGGCTACTCGCTGAACACGGAACTCAATCGCCCTATTTCGCTTTCCGCAAAGGAAGCTTTCGCGCTCTCCGCGGTTCCGTCGAAGTGCTGCCGCACATCCCACCATGCGGCGATCGCCTCCTGAGCACCTTCATGCGTGGGGGACCTGTCGAAACGCACGGAAAACCACTTGGCTTTATAAAGTAGAAACTGCCCTTTTCGACTGTTGGGGGAGATCCTGCGAGAAGGGACGCGCGTTGAAATTTCCGCAGTCTCATACGCTTTTTCCCACTCGCCCGACTCATAATAACAACGCGCATACAAGGCGTAATACGCACCGTCTTCGATCTTTTGCGCGGCAAAGCGGCGCAGCGCGGCCGATAGATTCCCGCCCTCGACGAGCGACTCGAGAATAGTGAGGGGATCCGGGTCGGGTACTGCATGTCTTGCTTTGGGATGAGAAACCTCCGTGTTCACGTCAGGCTTCTCCTCCCGTCCGGCCATCTCTGCCGGGGAAACCGCATCTACCCTCCCGGGGGCTTTACTTTTTTCCGCTTCCTTCACAACCGGTTCCACCGTTGCGACGAAAGGATCGGTGATTTTCGTTTCCGTTTCTACCCGTGCCGGCGGCTTATCCGTTTTCAAAGCGGATGTGGCAGTCTGAACGGAAGTCAACCGGTTTTCCTTACCCCGTGAAGAAACGATAAGAAATAAAAGTGTGGCGCTCAGGAGCAGGGTAGGAATGACCGCCGCAACGACAGGTATGAGGATATGACGGGAAATACGGATTTTCT
>CAZGVZ010000383.1:2940-4687 GCA_964529145.1 uncultured Fibrobacteraceae bacterium
GAGACCGTTCCCCTGTTGATATACTGCTGGATTATGAGTTGCGGGTCTTCATGGGAATAGCGCCTGAAAATTCCGGAAAGCGTTTTCATCAGTTCCGGAATATTCTGGTAGCGATCCTCCGGCTGCAATTCCATGCATGCAGTCACGATCTTGTGAATACGTTTCGGAAGATTCACGCAAAACTGGCTTAGGTGGACATAGTCATTGGTTTTCCGTTTTTCGATAATATCCAGCAGTTGTTTCGAAGGAAATGCCCGGGTACCCGAAAGAATCTCGTACAATACCACACCGATGGAATAAATATCCGCGCGCGCATCGACCTGCTGTGACCGGATTTGTTCCGGTGCCATATATTGGAGCGATCCTGTTACCTTGTAGGGATCCGTATGCAATGAAACGTTGGTGGGGTTCGCGATCCCGAAATCCATCAGTTTGACTACACCCGAACGTGTAATCATTATATTGGCGGGTTTGATATCGCAGTGGATCACGCCCTTTCTTTTCTTGCCGTAAAGGCTGAATTCCTCCTGATGAGCGTAATGCAACGCACGGCAGATGAAAATCATGATGGCAAGTGCAACGGCCGGCGGCAGAGCCCCGTTGTTTTTCAGCAACTGCTGCAGACTGAAACCATCGATGCGTTCCATCTCGATATATGGCAAGCCGTTCCACTCCCCAACCGTGTGGATTTCGACTATGTTGGGATGGTCGAGCTTCGAAGTAATTTTAATTTCGGTTTCAAAACGCTGAAGATCTTTTTCCGAAACGTTGGGACGCCATAATTTGACCGCGCGATGAATCTCCAGCTTTGGGTTCCAGATTTCATAGACGATCGCGGCGCCGCCTTCTCCTAGAACGGAGGTAACGAATCCGGATCCCAGAGTTTTCGGTTTTTCCGGTATTCCCGTCTTCTGGTCCAAACGATCCAACCCGGTTACAATGGACGGAACGGTTTCCATATGAATACAACCTTACATACTTACATACTGAACAAGAGTGCGATCAGAACGTGTCCGGATTTTTGAACGGCATATGGTCCCGCGCGGCGGAGGCCGATAGATTCAATCCTGTCGGGAATCCTTTTGATATGCCTCAGGAAATCCGGCATGGTGGTTTGCATCTCGACGCCTGTCCCTTCGCCGATTCCGCTTCAATCCGGAAATGGATACCTGGCAGAACAAATTCGATTCTGAGCGCTTTTAACGACAACAATTCTTTCGGGTGCAGTCTCCCGTTTTTAATATAATGCGGGCAGAATCAAAAACAAAGCACCTTTTGCACATATCTTGTTTTTAAATTGAACATTTCAAAAACAACAGCGTCCAAACGCACACCTCGATTCTCTCGATTCTCGGCACAGTTTTGAAATCACGTCAGAATGATTTATTTTTAAAAGTTTCTGCCGCATACAAAGCGAGGATGGCGGAACTGGTAGACGCGCCAGACTTAGGATCTGGTGGGGTAACCTGTGGGGGTTCGAGTCCCCCTTCTCGCACCATCTGGATCTTGCCCAGGATCTCATTCAGGAGGATAAGAAATTGAAAACCACCGTTTCAGAACCGGAAACCTGGAAACGAACCATCACGATCGAAATTCCGGACCAGGAAGTCAGGAAATCTTTTGAAGAGAAGCTCAAAACCTATCGCAGGGATCTGAAGCTTCCCGGTTTTCGGCCCGGTAAGGTACCCGAGGATCTCATAAGACAGCGTTTCGGACCGACGATCCGCGCCGAAATAATTGACGATTG
>CAZGVZ010000384.1:0-4683 GCA_964529145.1 uncultured Fibrobacteraceae bacterium
CATCCAGTTCGTAAGATTCGTAGAGCTCCGGTGCCTCGAGGCTTTTGATCGATTGCCTGAGTTCCAGGAGCCTCTCGGCCAGATCGCTTGTCGCCTGGATGAAGGCTCCGGATTCGGGAAGCTCGGAGAACATTGACTCCGTGCAGGGGAGCTGGTACTCGGGCGACTGGGGGTTGCGCTCCCTTGCCCACGCGGTCAGCCGCTCCAGAAGCTCTCCGCTGCGTTTGCGGAACTGCCTGAGCGAGGCGCGGACCGCCTTGCCTCCTTCATGGATCCGTTTTTCTTCCTTGAGGCCGCCCGTCCTCTGAACGAGGTTATTGATGATTTCGGTAAATACGTTGATCCGGTTTGTGTCAAGCTCCACGCGCAGATACCGGTACCCGCTCGATTCGAGATGGTGCGCCTCGTCGAAGACAAGAGGCCCGATCGGTCCGAGAAACGACGTTTCCGCGCAGATGTCGGAGAAGAACAGGGAGTGGTTGATGATCACCAGATGAGCGCCCAGAGCGCGGTTGCGGGCCTTTTGAAGAAAACAGGACCCGTAGAGAGGGCATCGGCGGTGACCGCACTCGTGATGGTCGGCGGAAATCAGATTCCAGATTTTTGTAAACCATTTCGGATTGAACTGGTTCTGCTCTTCGATGTCTCCGGTCGGGGTCCGGCTGCTCCAGACGATCAGAGGCAGGATGGCGAAACGTTCACGTGGGGACAGATTTCCGATGTCGCCGCGCAGCAGCTGCTGAAACCGGTTAAGGCAGAGATAGTTGCTCCTTCCCTTGAGAACCGAACTCCTGAGGCGGTCCCCGGTGAGCGAGATCACCGCCGGAAGGTCCTTCGAAACCAGCTGGTCCTGAAGATTGCGGGTCCTTGTCGAAACGATGATGCGGCATCCGTTTTCCATCGCCCAGAAGGCCGCGGGAACGAGATACGCCAGCGACTTGCCGGTACCGGTCCCAGCTTCCGCGATGTAGAGCGACCGGGTGTTCAGGGCGTCGGTGACTCCCCGCGCCATCTTGAGCTGGGAAGGCCTCGGACTGAACGAGGCAAGCCGTGAGGCGAGTCCGCCCCGCTCCGAAAAGAGTGCCTCGATTTCATGGTGATCGATCTCCCGGAACCGATCGGGAACCGAGAGCCGGACGGGTGGTTTTTCATAGGGAAACTCGAGGCAGATTTCCGGTTTCCGGCCGCCCAGCGTCTGGTACAGGATCGTCCTGAGGATCGATGAAGGTGCGCACGCCGCGATGGTCCGGCGGACCGCGGGGGAGAGCCCGGCGATTTCTGGTATGAGCCGCGCCGCAGCCTCGCCCGAGGCACGCGCGTCATCGAGCGCCCGGTGAGCGTTGTCAAGCTTTATCTCGAGGACTCCGCACACGTGTTTGAGGGAAAACCGTCCCTGGGGGTCGAGCAGAATCCGCGAAAGGAGAGCGGTATCGATCAGGGCACCGGTGACCGGAGGTTTCCCGATCCGTTTGAGTTCCTCCTTGAGAAACGAGGTGTCGAACTCGATCTGGTGGCCGCAGAGGGGCTGGGAGTCGATGAACGAAAGCAGCCGGTCCGCGATCTCGGCGAACAGGGGAGCCCCGTTCAGGTCCGCATCGGCGATACCCGTCAGGTCGGTGATCGCCTGTGGAATCGGGATGCCCGGAGACACCAGGGTGGAGAACTCCTCGACCGGTTTCCCGTTCCTGAACCGAACAGCTCCGATTTCGATGATGCGGTCGTTCTTGAAATCGAGCCCGGTCGTCTCCACGTCCAGAGCGACGAAATCCGGCACCGTGATATTAACTTTCTCCTGTTGCGTGGAAGGTTCCGAACGGGAGCGGCCGCGGTTTTTACCCGTCGCTTTTCTGGAGGAATTCTTGATTTTGCGGTTCTCTTCGATGAGGTCCTTTTTACTGTTTTCGGAAAGAAGGTCGAACAGTCGTGGCATCTCTGGGTTCTCACGATAGTGGATATGGATTGGTTTCAGTCCCAAATATAACTCCCCTGAATGTGGGAGTGTACTTTTTCCTGGTTCCGGGTCCGCCGTACGGAAGATCACTCCGCCGTGGGTTCTTTCGCACCCCTGAGTACGCGCATCACGTGGAGATTGAGGCGAATAATCATTCGCATCTCCCCAATAGCGAGAATCCACTCCGGAAGGGGCATTTGAAAAGGGGGTACCCTGTTTTCTCTCAGGGGCACACCATTGTGCGCCCCTGAGAATATCCTCCTCTCGATGAATGAACTCGGGTTAAAATGCGGATATCAGCCCGGATCACGGGTTCACGGATCCGGGTGCAGAGTTGCTGCAAACATGACGGTCCTGCGGACCTGTAAACCGGTATCATTCCAACTTTAGTCCAGGCAAAAGAAATTTCCCCCTCGATCGTAGTAATCCCGATCGGTATCCGACGATATCCGCCGGTGCCACCAGTGGTGGTAGGTGGCGGTCATATACTCCACCATACGGAGGGAATCAGGTTGTTTCGGTGCGGATTCCGTTGTATTTTTCGCTGATGCATATACATGATCTCATGAATTGCCGCGGATCCTGCAATCCCTGTCCCTGCCGCAGTACACCCTTTCCCGACACGGATTTTCATCATGGCTAAACAGCAGGCTGTCCCGATATACGACGAAAGCAAGATAAAGACCCTCTCGTCGCTCGAGCACATCCGGCTGCGTACCGGAATGTATATCGGAAGGCTCGGTGACGGCTCGAATCCCGACGACGGCATCTACATTCTCCTCAAGGAGGTGGTGGACAATTCGATCGACGAGTTCATCATGGGATTCGGCAAGCGGGTCGACATTTCCCTCAGGGAGGGGACGGTTACCGTACGGGACTATGGCCGGGGCATTCCGCTCGGAAAGGTGATCGACTGCGTATCGACCATCAACACCGGAGCCAAATACAATGACGACGTTTTTCAATTCAGCGTAGGGCTCAACGGCGTGGGAACAAAGGCTGTGAACGCGCTGTCGAGCAGGTTCAAGGTAACCTCCTGCAGAGACGGAGAGTTTTTCGAGGCGCAGTTCGAGCGGGGAGTCCTCAAAGGTAAAAAGAAAGGGAAGTGTTCCGAGCAGAACGGGACAAAAGTGGAGTTCCTGCCCGATCCGGAGATCTTCGGTGAGTACGCCTTCAATTTCGAATATGTGGAAAAGAGGCTCTGGAATTACGCCTACCTCAATACCGGTCTGCGGCTCTATCTCGACGATCTGCGTATAGAATCGAAGAACGGGCTTCTCGACCTGCTGCGGAGCGAGGTAGGCGAGCAAACCCTCTATCCTGTCGCCTACTACAAGGACAAGCAACTCGAATTCGCCTTTACCCACACCCGGAGCTACGGCGAGGCATACTTTTCTTTTGTAAATGGACAATTCACCGGGGACGGGGGAACGCATTTGAGCGCCTTCAGGGAGGGGATTCTCAAGGGCGTCAACGAATTCTTCAAAAAGAACTACAATGGCGTCGATGTCAGGGAGGGTCTCGCCGGCGCGATCGCGATCAAGCTGAAAAATCCCGTTTTCGAGTCGCAGACCAAAAACAAGCTCGGCAACACGGAAATCCGCGGCTGGGTGGTCACCGAGGTGAAATCCGCGGTGGTCGATTACCTTCACAGGAATATCGAGGTTTCCCGTCAGCTCGAATCGAAAATCATCCAGAACCAGAAGCTGCGTACAGAACTCAACGCTGTGAAGAAGGAGGCCAAGGAGGCCGCAAAACGGATAGAGATAAAGATCCCCAACCTGCGGGACTGCAAGTATCACCTGCAGGATGGTTCCAAAGGCCTTAGTTCCACGATATTCCTTACTGAAGGAATGTCTGCCGGCGGATCGATCATCAGTTCGCGCGACGTGCTCACTCAGGCGATTTTCACGCTTCGGGGAAAAGTCCAGAACGTGTGCGGCCGCAACCGTACCGCCATTTATCAGAACGAGGAACTGTACAACATGATGATGGCGCTCGGCATCGAGGAGGAGATCGAAAACCTGCGCTACAACCGCGTGGTGCTCGCGACCGATGCCGACATAGACGGATTCCACATCCGCAATCTCCTGATGACCTTTTTCCTCAACTATTTCGAGGAACTGGTGGTGGCTGGTCACGTGTTCATTCTGGAAACACCGCTTTTCAGGGTCCGCAACAAGAAGGAGACCAGGTATTGCTATACCGAACGTGAACGGGACCGTTGCGTCAAGGAGCTGCGGGATCCGGAAGTGACCCGTTTCAAAGGACTCGGGGAGATATCTCCGGGTGAATTCGGCCAGTTCATCGGTCCGGACATGCGGCTGATCGAGGTGAATATCAACTCTGTGAAGAATATCCCCGAGACGCTCGATTTCTACATGGGAAAAAACAGCCCTGAGCGTCGCGAATATATCATGGAGAACCTGCGCTGATGGCCTACATCAAAAATCTTTACGACCATAACTTTCTCGAATACGCCTCCTACGTCATCAAGGACCGCGCCATACCCCACCTGTCCGACGGATTCAAGCCCGTGCAGCGGAGGATACTCCATACTCTTTACGAAATGGATGACGGCAAGTTCCACAAGGTCGCCAACGTGGTGGGGCAGTGCATGCGGTATCATCCCCACGGCGACGCTTCGATCGGAGATGCCCTGGTCGGACTCGCGAACAAGGAACTCTTCATCGACAGACAGGGAAATTTCGGGAACATCCACACCGGAGATC
>CAZGVZ010000385.1:0-756 GCA_964529145.1 uncultured Fibrobacteraceae bacterium
GTATAGTGCCGATCCCCGAAGATTTTCCTGACACCGAGAACTCTACCAAACGCATACCCGGTGATATGCCGTTGCATCCAATCACGGCCGAATGCAGGCCGGCCGGCATGAATCCCGCGGAGTGTCGACTGATCAGGGTTCCGGAGAGGGAATAAACGCTGATTTCGACCACTCCCTTCTCCGGCAGAAAATAATCGAGACGTGAAGCATCGCCAATCCTAGCCGAACCGGTCGGCTTGGAAGCGATTTTCCGATGCCCGGTTCTCCTCGAGTGCCATGTCCGTACCGGTGAGTCCAGCGTGACATCGTACCATTTCGTGTAGATGTCGGCGGCGCCGCTCACTCCTTCCACCGGCTTGAGCCTGTAATCATAACGAGAAGTGCGGGTCTCTTCACCGTGGTATATGTAGTCGGTATTGCAGATGACGGCGATCACCACTCCCTTTGCGGGTGTCAAATCGAGCCGGATGCTGCATTCGCCATCGTTGACTGGAGAGCCGTAGACCGGCGTTCCGTCCTTTGCTCGGTAGCAGAGCTGGCAGCTCATGTTCGCTCCGATCGGTTGAAAATCGACGGTCGCAACGTCGCCATGCACGGTCAGCGGTATCTGGTTTGCGCCGGACCAGCCTGGAAGGGTACGCTCCTCCGGAACGAGAACCCCATTGTCATCCGGAGTGGTCTTCGCATATGGGGTAGCCTTCCACGCGGCGCAATCGATCCAGAACGGTTCCCATTCGGGACCGATTGACGATCCGA
>CAZGVZ010000385.1:766-4671 GCA_964529145.1 uncultured Fibrobacteraceae bacterium
CGGGACCATTTTTTCATGTCGATCAACGTCTGTTTCGCCCGATACTCCATGATTAGCCGCCGGGTCTGCACGTCACCGAGTCTCTTCGATATCCCCTCCAGCACCCTGTCCGGACAGTTCCTCCAGATCCATGGCACGCTTCCGGGACCGAGCCACTCTCCCAGAAACGTGGGGAATCCGTTTCCGTACTGGTTCCCTCCGAGATAACGGCGCCAGGTGCAGATCTGCTTTCCGCCTTCGTATCTATCGACGCCCTCGGCGGAGGGACCTCCGAAACTGCCGTCCTGAAGCCAGCCGCTGTAACATTCGATAGGCATGAACGGCGCGAGAAAAGTGCAGCCGTTGAGAAACCCCATGGAGCCGTAGTCACCCGTCCGCTGTGCTTCTGCCTGCTGCTGCAGCCAGGTGTTCCCTCCTTCGTGAAACCATGCCGCTTTCTTGACGCCGGGCATACTCGCGAGGACGCAATGAATGCCTTCGTGCACTACGGCTCCCCTCTGGCTTTCACGGTCTCCGTACGTGCAGGCGGGATCGAAGCTATACACGGGATAATAAGAGAGCAGCACGATGGGATACCCTTTCACGGAACTCTGCCAACCCCCTTTTTCCGTATTCGGGGCATTGTCAGTGCAAAGTCCCGAACCATAAAGGTAAACGGCGCTGCGGTACCCGTCCTGAACCCGCTTGTCGGGCGGCCAGCCCATCGTGTCGCGGAAATAGGCGAAATCTTCGTTGAGACGCTTCAGCATAGGCGTGACCGCGGCTTCGGTCACGAGCGGATTCAAATTCGAACCCCATTTGACCGTCCACCAGCCGTCCGACTGCGTTCCGGTCACACCCGCGCAATCATCGAGGTCCTTGGCAGGCATGGCCAGACCGGGGAATTCGTCCCTAAAATCGTAATCGATGGTGGGTTCGTAAGGAGGCCAGACATAAGCCTCTCCTGCGGCGAGTGTGAGTCCTATGCAGGTGAGCACCATTTTTCCTGCGTGACGTAACACCGGACCGGCAATGCCGTTATCTTTTTGTCTCATAGCGCAATCATCCTCCAGTACCCGGTTTATGGCTCATGTCGTGAAAAGGTCAATGCGTATTGTGGACTCGAATGAAATCTACGGTTCCGTCGACTTCCGCTTTGACGACACAGACGCCGCTCCCGATGCCGCGGATCGGCATTTCGAGATCTACGGTCCCGGAACCGGCGGTGAAGCATTCCGGGAGCACCTGTACTCCGCTCAAAGAGAATAGAGCCGCCCTGCAATACCTTGTAATGGACACCCTGATGCACAGGACGTTTCGCGCCTGGTCTATTATGCATTTCGGTCCCGGATCCGTTCGCCTCTCAGGCGCCGCATGCGAGGAGACCGCACCTCCGACGGCATTCGAAACAGGGCCCAGCCCGCCCATGGCGTTGGCCGCGCGAACGGTATAGGACGCTTTCGCGTCGAGGTCGATTTCACAACCGTTGGAGGTCACGCACCTGTAATACGTGTTGTCCTTGAAAACCATCCAGCACGATGCCTTTTCGTCATCGTTCCACGTGAGCCTCGTGCCTTCCATACGAGCCTCGGGGGCTCCGGTCTGCCTGGAGAGATTCCGGGGTTGCCAGTCGTCGTTGCCCTTCATGACGTTTTCAACGGTGTACTTCGCCGCCTGTTCGGCAGACAGGACAGGATTCAGGGTGACCGTTGTGCCGTTTTTGGAGTAGGTGGTGCGGCGGCCGCCCAGGTTTACCGGAGTACCTGAAGCTGTTACGCTGTTGTACTCGGCGAACAGCGACGGGACCACGTTCATGGGATCTCCCCAGCCGGCGGCGGTCGGTTGTTTTTTCATCACGGTATTTAGGTACACGCATTTGGGGGAGTTGTTCCACGGACGTCCCAGATTAAAACTGTTCACCGTGCCGTCTATGATACAATCCATGAATACATATCCCCACGAAGTGCTCGTCGCGGGTGCGGTGATGTAACTCTCCTTTTCGATGAACAGAAGGCATTTGTTGAAGAAAATGTCCCCCCCACCGCAGATGAAGTCGGTCGTACCGTGGATCTCGCCGTTTTCCCAGTAACTCCTGTCGCCTTTGGTGTAATAGGTATCCTGGGTGCTGAGCAGCTTGACGTTTTTATACACGATATCGTTCCCCTGCTCCATGACCGCGACGTGTCGTCCAGTGACCGCGTAGGTGGAAGGGTTTCCGTAACTGGCCTTGTTGAGAATCGTCAGATCCTGCAGGTACAGGTCGTCAGCCTTGTTAAAGTAAAGCGTCGCGGTTATGCCTATACCCTCCTGAACCGATCTATTGTAAATTATGGCGCTGTCTTTACTTTGACCGATGAATGAGATGCCGGAGGTCGAGACGGTGGTCATCTGATTGTTGTCTCCGGTAAGCGTACCGATATCGTATGCTCCGGTCGGAAAGAAGATGTGATAACGGTTTCCGGAAGAGGCCGTTTTTGAAGCCGACGCCAGAGCCGTCTTGAAATCTCCGTCGATGCCGACGATGAAATCGAACGCTTTTCTGGCCGCAGCGATGTTTTCCGGAGGAAATGCGGACGATACGGCCATCGCTCCGGTCCCGCAAAACCATACCGTACCGATGAGAACAGCGATCGATTTCAGTGTCATCCAACTTCCTTTCACCTGCTTCCGGGCCGGATGGGTTCTCCCAGCGCGGGATCGCGAGAGCATACGCGTGTTCGGCGGACGAAGAGCGTGACCGTCATCACGGACCTCCGGTCAACGCAGGATCCGGAAACTCCGGCTGAAGAAACCCGACGGTGTCTCGATCGCCACAACGCTCGTTCCGCAGATCCCGTCACCCGGGAGCACGACACGATGTCCGTCAAGCCTTCCGAACGGGATTCGTCTTCCCGCCGGGTCGTTCGCCCGCACGGAAAGGATCGGTTCAGCCGATTCGAGAATGACCGATCCCCGGGCATCGCACCTTATCGTCACGGCGCGTTCATGAGAGACGACGCGCGGCAAGCCGCGGGAAATCGAAGTGGTACCACCCCGGAAGCTCGCGGTAAAGGACACCGGCGCCGCACCCATTGTAAACCGGTACGATGTATCTGAGGTCAAGGTTGTTCCTTTTTGGTCCTGCCATCCCTGGAAATTCTCTCCCGGTCCGGGAACGGTCTTGATAGTGATGGGAGCTCCCTCGGGGTATGTTCCGCTCGCGGTGATCATTCCCGCTCCGGTCTTGTTCGAGGCGACAGTAACGGTGTATTGAGGCGCGAGTTCGGCTGCCAGTTTCGCGATATCAGGGTCGGCTTCGAGTTCCCTGATTCCTTCGGCGACGAGCCGTGCGTTAAGCAGGGCTCCCATCTCCTGAAAGTGCGTACCTTCCCCGGTATTGAATATGAAGGCAGAGAGATATTCCTGACCGAAGTCCCGGAAAACAGTCGCCGTTTTCTTTTCGAGATCGATGAACGGGACATTCGACGCATTCACCACACGAAGCATGGCAGCATGGTAGTCGTTGACTCCCTCATTGAACACCTCGCGCAGGGTGTTCCCGTTCCACGCGTTCATGTTCGTGGGAGATACCAGAATGGGAATCGCCCCTTTGGCACGCGACTCCGTTACATACTGCGTCAGATATTTTCGGTATTGAGCTGTATCTGCATGACGTTCGGGTACTGTGCCGCGATCGTTATGGCCGAACTGGATGAGGAGAAAGTCGCCTTCCTGCAGAATGGAAAGGGTGGAAGCCCAGTGTCCGTCCTCGATGAAGCTGCGGGAACTGCGACCACCGATCGACTTGTTGATGACCGTGACCGCGTTCTTCCTGAAGAAGAAGGGCAGTTCCTGCCCCCATCCGCGCAAAGGGTTGGAGGCCGCGTAGCTCTGTACGGTCGAGTCGCCGATAATGACGATCCGGAGTGTCTTCGGCTGGGATGCCC
>CAZGVZ010000386.1:0-927 GCA_964529145.1 uncultured Fibrobacteraceae bacterium
AGTAATAGTATCTGTCGGAGGGGATGGGAAAAGAAAAGCCGCTCGCTTAGCAAGGCTCTCGCCCGGCGAGTCGCTCGCTAGGCGTCCCGCCAGAACGATGTATCTCAAAGGAATCAGCTTTCAGAACTTCCGGAATCTCGAGGAATCCTTATGTGCCTTGAACCGTTCATAAGCGGTCTTGAGAATCGATTGTTTATAAAGCGAAACTGCGGGATAATTGACCCAGTGAGGAGAAAATATGCATCCGGGCAGTTCTTCCGCGCTGAGCAGCCCCTGTTCCACCAGCAGTTCAAGGCTTATCAGGAGCGGATTTCCGGCGGCTGTGGACGAACTGAAATAGGGAGAATTGTGGCTTCCCCCGTAAGTAGGATTGAGCGGAAGCACCTGCCAATAGGATTGAAACGCAGCCTGAAGCTTGTCGACGAAGCGGTATGCTTCAGGTCCGAGGTCGCCTATGCCATGAATTGAGGGAAGAGACGAAATATGAAGAAGAATTCCGCTTCCTCGGGAGAACATGATGATATCCTTGGAAAAGGTTTTTTTAACCCGGTAATGCACCGGGTATAAGGATGAAGGGCGATCTGCCGTGCTCCCGGTACACACGTTGTCTTCCGCAATCGTCCGCATCCGGGAGATGCCGGGCCCGGAATGCCGAACCGAATACCATGATCAGACGATAGAAATATACAAGATGCCGTTTTTCTGTAGAATGGGAAGAAGCGTAAGGGCGGCGAACGCCTCTCTCCTCCCGGTTCCGGTCCGATCCGCTGCCGGTCGATTTCCACTCATTGCCCGCCTCGTCAAGAATCTTCGTGGATCGCCATACAACTTGATCCGCTGAAGTCAGACCACGTCTTTTAGCCGTGGCAGTTGTTCAGGAAGGTATTTTTCCAGCCATGAGCCATACCCGTATTCCACCATTGATAA
>CAZGVZ010000386.1:937-4669 GCA_964529145.1 uncultured Fibrobacteraceae bacterium
CCTGCATGTCAACCCTGAATGCTCCCCGAAATCAGCATCCGCGACGAGAAACGCGAAGTTCCACCCTTCACAGCAGCTTTTGAGATGTCTCCCCAGGTTTCCGTACAACAGAGGGACCGGTTCTTCCCGTGAAGCTATTCTTTTCCCGAAAGGCAGGTTCGATATGATCAGGCCTCTGGAGCCGTATTCACCACGGCTGTTGAAAGTCAGGCAATCGCTCCGCGCGACTGCCAGCGTCCTCCGTTCCGATTCGGTAAAGGCGGAGAGATTCGATTCGAGGCCGCTTATCGCGTCTTCTCCGATATCACCGGCGAAGAGTGCCGCGGGAGCCCGGCGCAGCGGAATTTGTCGCGTATGCAAACGGAGCCTTTCCCAGAAAGAAGGGTTGAAGGAAGGCCACGACTGGAACGCGAAATTCCTTCCTGCTCCCGGGAGCCGTTCGATCTTCATCCGGAGGGCTTCGGTGATGATGGATCCGGTGCCGCAGCACACATCGGCGACAACGGGATACCGTTCCCAGGCTGCGGCCCTCAGGAGCGCGACTGCCGCCGTTTCCCTCAGGGGCGCTCTGCCGGTCTCCGTCCTGATGCCTCGTTTATACAGCAGGGCGCCGCTCGAATCGAGACTGACCATGCACCTGTCACCGATAAACCTCAGATAAAACCGTATCGGAGCGCTCTTCTCGTGCCGTACGGTCACCTCCAGTCTCTCCATCCGGTCACGCAACGCACTGTATGCGGTTTCGATGATTCTTTCCGTGTGGTGCAATCGTGACGAGCGGCTGGAGGCGATGAAGGATACCGCGGGTGAAAAGCCGCAGTATGTTTCCCACGGCAGGCGGCGCAGCTTGTTGTACAGCTCCGGATAGGATCGTGCCACCAAATCCCCGGCGCGCAGGAGGATTCGATTCACCGTTGCAAGCCGTAGATTCGCCAGATAGACCAGATTGAATGGCCCCCTGAACTGTATGATTCCCTTTTCGATCGTTTCGGTGGTGGCCCCCTCCAGAGAGGCGATCTCGTCGACGGCGAATGTTTCCAGTCCGGGAGTCGTGATCGCGGCGAATGTCTGGATTCGTCCGGTGAGGTGACGCTTGATTCTTCGCTCGAGGCCGCGGGCGGTCAGAGGGGAACGCGGCACCGGAGTAGATGTCATTTGCCTAGTTTCTTCATGATTTCTTCACTCAGGTCCTCGAACAGCGAACCCACCGCTCTCTGAAGAGTTTCATGGTCGAGTTCGAATCTTGGGTCGTTGAACGTACCGAAGAGCTTGCATCCGAACTCGACTCCCTCGTCTGATGTTTGTTTCAGTGCCTTTCTGACGTTCGGCGGCAACTGGCCGGTCATCTCTTTCTGAAAAACCGCTGATATCTGCTGCTGAAGGGTTCCGTCCTTCAGAATCCATCCCTCGGAGCTGAATTCGAGTTGATCGCCGGTACCTTTGAACGAGGCGAACGTGGTATCCGCCGGTCCGGGGCGGGCCGCCACGGTGATTCTGGCGAACTCCAGCATCGAAAGGGAGGGGATAAAGAGGGATGTCGCCAGAGATTGCTGCACTGGCAGACCGGAAACGACCGGCCTGTAAAGAGTCAGGTTCATTTGTCCCTTGGGCAGTTCCATCCTGAGAGGAGTGTTTTCACCCTCGCAGCGTGCCGACAATCTACCGGTGATTTCACCGATACCGATATGCACCGAGTACCAGTACGCGAGATCCATCTTGTCGAGCGAAAGCGAGTAGGAATCGATATAACCGCCATAGAGATCCATTTTCGCTTCGGCTCTTATTTTTCCATCATAATAGGTTCCGGTGAAGGACGAGACCGTGACTTCCCCGTCGGGTGTCAGATGAAAAGTACTTCGGAGGTTTTGAAGTCCATCGCCGCACACATTGACAATAGGAAAATCGGCCTTCGCTTCGAGACGGTCCGGGCCATCCGCGGCGACGGCGAACTCCACAGTTCCGTTGAGTCCCCGTACCAGTTCTCTGTCCTGTTCTTTGACGATGAACCGGACCTCGTCCATCGAGACCTTCACTCCCCTCTTCAGCCGGGATCCAACCTGAATCAGCTTTCCGGTGAGATTCGCGGGTCTGACGAAGGCGGTTCTGAACAGATCGGGATCACGGGAAAAAAGGGCCTTTTCGATGGCCGGTTTTTTCATCATCAGATGAACGATGCTGATCGGCAACTGTAGCTCGTTTCCACTGATTTCATATTCACGGCCGGCACCCACCGTTTCCGAAAAATAGAAGTCATGTACGGAAACCGATTGCCAGGCCCTGAGTTCGAGGTACCCGATCATGCAGGTATCTGCACCGGCCCTGTAGAGCCACGACCGTGCTTTTTCAGTCAGCCATGGATGACGAACCGGCAGGAAACCGATGATGATTCCTGCGCACACGGTGAGGAAGACGAGAAGCATTCCCCCTTCCCTCACCACGAAGACGATCGCATGTCGTAGGTTCATGTATACCTGCCGCGGCACGGATAGTTCATGCAAATGCCGTACTTCCATCCACGAACCATGTTCGAAGGAATTGCGGCACTTCGTTTCACCTCGCGTGCCCAAAACATATTTTTTTTCCGATATCCGGTTGATTCCGCCGGAACGGTGTGTTTGTGGTTCATACATCGGGCGAAGCGTGGAGCCTCAGGACCCATTGGTCGCTGTTCCGGTTAATAAGTATACTTTTTCCGTAACTCTTTTTCAAAGGCCATATGTCAATATCAGCCAACAGTGAAGTGAAAAAAAGAAAAATTCTTCTGGTCTCGACCGATTCCTCTTTCAGAGCGCATTTTGGTGAGATGATCGAATACAAAGATTATTCCGTCATCGATGCGACGACCCAGGGCGAAGCGGTCTCTCTGCTCGAACGGGAAGCGGTTTCCATAGCTTTCATCGATCTGGAACATATTCCCCCGATCGAGATGGATATCGTCAGCTACATTCGTACGAGGCACAATGCGGAGGTGGTCATCCTGACCACCATCCGGGAGCTTGAAGATGCCTCGCACGCTCTGCGCAACGGCGCGGCGTTTTATCTGGTGAAGCCGGTAAAACCGACCGATCTGCGGGCGGTGCTGGAAAAACTGTCCCACCGTATCGAACAGCGAAACGAACATGTGGAGCTGGAACATCGCTTTTTATCCGAGCTAATGGCCGGATCCCCTGCCATGCAGAAAATTCTGCGCTACGTGATCAAAATAGCCCCTACCAGTTCGACTGTCCTCTTTGGGGGTGAAAGCGGAACAGGAAAGGAGTTCTTCGCCAGAATCATGCATCGCATGTCGAAACGTTTCGACGGCCGGTTTATTGCAATGAACTGCGGCGCCGTGCCTGACACGCTGTTCGAAAGCGAACTGTTCGGCCACAAAAAGGGCTCCTTCACGGGTGCCGACCGGGATAAGACAGGGCTGGTGGAAGAGGCGCATCTGGGAACCCTCTTCCTCGATGAAATCGGCGAACTCTCCCCGGCCGCACAGGTAAAACTTCTCCGTTTTCTCCAGGAGAAGGAATACCGTCGTGTGGGCGACACGGTCACCCGCTCGGTAGACGTGCGTATCATCGCCGCGACAAACAAGGACCTGACGCGACAGATCAAAGAAGGAAAATTCCGTGAGGATCTCTTCTTCAGGCTCAACGTGTTCAACATCAACCTGCCCCCTCTTCGAGAACGCAAGGAGACGATCCCCAACCTGATCCGGTTGATCGTCCATAAGTACAACCGATTGTT
>CAZGVZ010000387.1:0-4655 GCA_964529145.1 uncultured Fibrobacteraceae bacterium
ACGCTTTCGCCTGGTGATCTCGATCGCCTTCTCTTTTTGCCATGCATCTATCTGCGCATGATGTCCGCTCAAAAGAACCGGCGGAACACGCATTCCCTCGAACTCCTCGGGTCTCGTATAGTGAGGATGACTGAGCAGACCTGTGTAAAAAGAGTCCGATTCGGCGCTGTCACGATTACCGAGCACTCCGGGGATGAGGCGAGTAACCGCGTCGACCACCGCCATTGCGGCGATTTCTCCCCCTGACAATACAAAGTCACCAAGCGATATTTCACGATCGACGTACCGGTCGCGAATTCTTTGATCGATTCCCTTATATCGCCCGCATAAAAGGATGATCGCCTGCTCGGAGAGCAGACTTTCCACCACTTCATGAGTCAGTACTTCACCCTGAGGAGTCAAAAACACCACGACGGGTTTTTTCTCCTTCAGCCTCTCTTTCGCGTCCGCGACGGCACGAGCCAGGGGTTCCGGTTTAAGGAGCATGCCGGCATCGCCTCCGAATGGATAATCGTCAACGGTTTTATGCCGGTCATCGCTGGAATATTCCCGTATATCATGCAGTTCGATAGAAACGAGACCTCTTTCGGCGGCACGATGAATTATGCTGTCGGAGAATGCGCCGCTGAACATCGAGGGAAAAAGCGTCAATATATCAAAGAACATCTTCGTTTCCGTTTATCGCCTGTTTCATTGAATGAGATCATCAACAAAATCATGACGCAGTGTCATATAGCCGCTTGTCTGATCGACATCGAGTACCGCCTCTTCACTCAGCGGTATCATGACCCTCTCTCCTGATAAACGGATGACTTCGATCGTGTCGACCGTAGGAAAGTTATGTACGTTTTCGACAGTTCCGACTTCTAATCCGCGGTCGGTTTGAACCCTGAGCCCTCTAAGCTCGAAATGATAATAGCATCCCTTATCCAGCGGAGGTAATGCACTTCTTTCCACAAATAAGAGAAACCCCCTTAGCGACCCGGCCGAATCAGAGTCATGAATATCGGAAAAAGAGCACACCACCCCTCTCTGACGTACCTCGATACCCTCCATCACCTTTTCCGAACAATGCTCTTCATCGATGCCGACGAAGACCGATGCAGGTACCTCGATTTTCGACAAAGTCGCTCCATACGGCTCTACAGCACATGCGCCGTGTATCCCGAAGGGTTTTAGGAGCCTGCCTACCGCGATTTTATCCGATGGCACTGAGTCGGAGGGCACGATCCGCGAATTCCCGGATTATTTCTTCTCTTTTTTCGGTTTCGGTTTGCGGGATCGCTCGGCTTTACGTGTGATGTTCAACTGCTCCGGAGTCAGGCCTTTCCCGAGTCCCTCCATCTTTTCGAAAAAACGGTCCTGACGGAGAAGGTTTTTCACGGTCAGAGTAGGCTGTGCACCGTTTTTCAACCAGTAACTCACGCGATCGCTCTTGAATTAGAACTTTTTCGGATTTGTTTGAGGATCATAGGTTCCGATGGTTTCCAGAAACCGCCCATCCCGTCTCATGCGGCTGTCGGCCGCAACGATACGATACTTTGCGATTTTGCTTCTGCCCACACGGGCCAAACGAATTTTAACCGGCAAGTCGATCTCCTTGCTTTGAAGAGTGAGTACTATCAGGTCACATGGACGACAAACTTCGCAGAGCCGCGTTCTGTCCGCGCTTGCCCGCGATCTTGTTCATCCGTTTCATCATCAGTTTCATCGAATCGAACTGCTTGAGCAGTTTATTGATTTCCTGAACGGTAGTTCCGCTTCCGGAGGCGATACGCTTTTTCCGGTTTCCGTCGATAATCTGCGGTCTTTCCCGTTCCATAAAGGTCATCGAGCAGATGATCGCCTCGATCTTGTTCAACGCGCCACTGTCCACCTCGGTGTTCTTGAGCGCGCCGCCCACTCCCGGAATCATCGAGAGAAGGTCGCCAAGGGGCCCCATTTTCTTGATCTGTCTCAGTTGCTCGAGAAAATCCTGTAAAGTAAAAATGTTCTTTCTGATCTTCTTTTCGAGCTTTCTGCTTTTTTCCGCATCGAAAGTCTCCTGCGCACGTTCCACCAGTGAGACGATGTCGCCCATGCCGAGAATTCTTGATGCCATTCGTTCGGGATGAAAGATCTCGAAAGCGTCGGGTTTCTCTCCGAGTCCGATGAATTGGAGAGGGACACCGGTCACGTCAAGAATCGACAGTGCGGCTCCTCCACGGGCATCACCGTCCATTTTCGTGAGTATGGAACCGGTAAAATGGATTTCACGGTAGAACTGTTCGGCCACGTTCACCGCGTCCTGGCCGGTCATGGCGTCGGCGACGAAGAATATCTCGTCAGGTTTCGCGAAAGTGCAGATTTCCTTGAGTTCCCCCATCATTTCGATATCGATGTGCAGCCGGCCCGCCGTATCGATGATGACCAGGGAAACCCCCTCCATGCGCGCATGGGCGAGCGCTTCTTTCACGATGTTGATCGCTTTGGCGTTCCGGTCTGCGTATACGGGAATACCGAGCGCTTTTCCGAGGGTTTCGAGCTGATCGATGGCGGCTGGCCGGTGGGTGTCCGCGGCGACCAGGAACGGTTGATGCCCCTGTTTCCGGAAATGGAGGGCAAGTTTGGCGCAAGCGGTCGTTTTTCCCGAGCCCTGCAATCCCGCGAGCACGATCACGTTGGTCCTGTTGGTATGGAGCTTTATGGCTCGTGCGTTGCCCCCCATGAGAGTCGTCATTTCGTCGTGAACTATTTTCACGAACTGCTGACCCGGGGTGACGCTCTGCAGGACTTCGGTTCCCAGCGCTTTCTGCTGGACGAGAGCGGTGAATTTCTTCACCACTCGATAGTTGACGTCAGCTTCAAGAAGCGCGCGTTTCACGTCGCGCACCGCATCGGTGACGTTCTCTTCTGTAAGTTTACCGCGGCCACGCAGTTTGTGAAAAAGCGCGTCGAACCGCTGGGAGAGTTCTTCAAACATGATACAGCCGATGAAAACGATTAATGTTCACCTGCGCCGGATTTAAACACCGGTGTTCACCGGGCGGCATGGACACCGGCCGGCTGGATTTCGGGATTCTCGCCCGGATCGTCCGCCGTACAATAATCACCTCTGTGATTTATCAGGGTTTCCGTACAGAAACCACCGCCAATTACGGTAACTGATTCGGCAGGTGTTCTTGTCCAAGACTCCCGTAAACGACCGCAGGTAATGGAAAAAGTACCAAATTCATTAAAGATACCTTCCGGACGACAGGGCACACAAGTAGACCGAAGACCGGCAGCGCGGGCAAGCCGAATGCGCCGATGATGTCGGTTTATCATTATTGCATCCCCCCGTCCGGAAAAACGTTATCGTATCAGGTGCCGGCCAGGATCACGAATCCAGGTCTCAACAGAAAGTAATGAACTATTTTTCATACTTCACCCGGATAATGCGTCGAAACGCGATCGTCCGCCGACACATCTCGAGCATGGAAGGATCCCGCATGGAAGAGTACCTGAGGTTCATGAATATCGCCTACCAGGAAGCCCTCAAAGCGCTCGATGAAGGAGAAGTTCCGGTAGGGGCGGTGGTCGTCAGGGACGGACAGGTAATCGGGCGGGGATACAACCGGATCGAAAAGTGCGGCGACGCGACCGCGCATGCGGAAATCATCGCGATCGGCGCAGCATCGGACAGCGCCGGTTCGTGGCGGTTGAACGGATGCACCCTTTATGTAACACTCGAACCCTGCATCATGTGTCTCGGGGCTATCATGCAGTCCCGGATCGATGCAGTGGTGTACGGAGCGACTGACCCGCGTTTCGGTGCCCTGCGTTCCGATCGCCACCGGGACGAAATCGAACGGGCATACCGTCGCTTTCCCCTTGTCGTCCCGGGTGTGCTGGAACGCCCGTGCGGGGACCTGCTCACCTCCTTCTTCGCCGGTCTGCGGAAAAAAAACTAAAGTTCCCGTGGAATGATCCGATAAATATTTCAGGAGAAATTACATGCGGGGAGGAGAAACGGCAATTTCAATCTCCCTGCCTTAAATGCATAGAAAGGAGTGTAACGCGGTCATCGTATCAGGATTGACAATGGATGTCGGTCCTCACCATGTATCACAGGGAGGTTCCATTTTATGCGTATCAATCACAATATCTCTTCAATGGCAGCCATGAATTCTCTCTATTCATCGAATAGGAGCATGGGAAAATCTCTGGAAAGACTCTCTACCGGACTTCGCATCAACCGCTCGAGCGACGACGCGGCGGGTCTTGCCATATCGGAAAATCTCAGGTCCCAGGTTCGCGGAGTGAGTCAGGCCGCGCGAAACGCTATGGACGGAACATCGATGCTGCAGATCGCCGAAGGTGCCGCGAACGAAATTTCCAGCGTTCTGCAGCGCATGCGGGAGCTTGCCGTGCAGTCGTCGAACGATACCCTGACCTCGGTGGAACGGGGGTATGCCCATCGTGAATTCGATGCACTGCGCAACGAAATCAATCGAATCGCTGCGGTCACCAATTACAACGGCGTGGATCTCATGTCTACGGAATCCGGGCGGTTCGGCGTGAGCGGTGCGGCCAGCAACACATCCTTCTGGATCGATGCCGGAGCGACCAGGGGCGTCGACAGCATCACGATGCACGTGGGCAACACGCCCGAGGAGTTCGTCCCCTTTTCCCTC
>CAZGVZ010000388.1:0-552 GCA_964529145.1 uncultured Fibrobacteraceae bacterium
ACTCCTTACGCTTCAAGAATGGCAATGACACCGCCCGCGAAAAGACAGCCGGGCCGGGCGTCCTGCGCCCGGGGTTGCTGTCCTGCCCCACAGCCGAAAGCGGTTAAAAGAAACAGTGCCGAAGGCACTGGATTCCTTACGCTTAAGGAACGGAGTGACAACGCCGTGGTCCCCTTGCTGAAAATCCCATAGGATCACATTGTCCTCTCTTACCGAGGCAGGTAATGGACTCCCGAAAAGGATCACGGCGCAGGAACCGAATCCCGGGAGAAAGGGATCTCCTGAGGCGGATGCCGGGCGAGGGTCGTATCGAGATATTCGATTCTGGCCTTGGCCATGAGGCTGTCGATGTGGGCGCCGATTATCCGATTGCGTTCCCGCAACTCCAGCGAATAGCGGATTCGCTCATATACTTCATCGAACGGAAGCTGTGCCGGAACTTCCTCGCCGGTTTTCTTGAGCAGGAAAAGACCCGCATCGGTAGTGATGATATCGCTGGTTTCCCCTTTTTTCAACGAGAAACTAATATTTTGCAAAACCTGGAGAGTTCCG
>CAZGVZ010000388.1:562-4652 GCA_964529145.1 uncultured Fibrobacteraceae bacterium
CCCTTTTTTCAACGAGGCGAGGGGTGTTTCGAGATCCGCCCGCAGGTCTCCTTTTTTGAACCAGCCGATATCTCCCCCCTCGAGAGCGCCCGGGCCGCGGGAATAATTCTTCGCATACTCCGCGAAATCCTTTCCGGAACGAATTTTATCCCTTACCTGCTCCGCCTGAGCGCGGATATTCCTTTTCTGTTCCTCGGAGGTCGAGTCAACGAAAGGAAAGAAGATCTGACTTGCCCTTATACGCGCAGGGGCTGCGTATGCATGGCTGTTCCTTTCATAGAAATCGCGACATTGCGCGCTGTCGATTTGCCGCATCCCGGAGAAAATGGAGTCCATGAGCTTCTCCAGGCGGATTCCTTCCCCGATCTGTGTGCGAAGACTGGAATCAGTCTGTCCGAGCTTGATGAGCTCGCGGTCGAAAGAGGCCTGGTCCGGGGCGCGGTTGCGGAGGTTGTTAAAGGCGCTGTCCACCGATGCGCCATCGGCCCGTATTCCAAGGCGGTCCGCCTCGGAGACGAGCAACCGGTTGGCGATAAGTTGCCGGGCTGCATTGGCCAGAAGGTCGTCGGTAACTCCCTCGACCGCTTTTTCGGGGAACGCGGCGACCATGCTTTCCCGGATGAGTTCCGCGGCCTGCAGGACTTCCGAAGAGGCGATTTCCTCTCCGTTGACGATAACGGCTATGCCTTCGCGGGGTTTTTTGGCGCACATCGCGATGTATCCCGCGAGGAGTAGACCGGTAAGGAGAGTACGCACCATAAGAGGCCTTTCATGAAAAGTGGAAATACGATCCGCTTTCAGGATTGGGAGGAAGGAGCGGCATTTGATCCATTCTCGCCGATCCACTCTTTTTTCCCGGCGATTCTCAGGAAAGCGGTGATTATCGAAGGGTCGAACTGCTTTCCGCTGCCCTCCACGAGTCGACGAATCGCTTCCACTCTTCCGAGACTGCTGCGGTAGGGCCGGTCCGAAGTCATTGCTTCGAACGCGTCGGCGACATGGAGAATCCGGGCGCCAAGCGGGATCTGTTCTCCCCTGAGGCCATCCGGATACCCGTTCCCGTCATAGTGTTCGTGGTGATAGAGGATCAGTTTATGAAGGTCGCGGAGGAACGGAACATCCCTGACGATATTGGCGCCGAGAGTGCTGTGTGTCTTCATGATTCCGTTGAATTCCTCATAGGTCAGAGGTCCCGGTTTGTTGAGAATGTACCCGGGAATGCCGATCTTCCCTATATCCTGCATCTCGAATGCTGCCTATCGATTTTTCCTCGATGCTCAGCTCTCTCGCGATCTCCTCGGCGATGTTCATGACGTTTTCCGAATGCCCATGGGTGTAGGTGTCCTTCGCATCCACAGCAATCGCCAGAGCCTTGATGGTCCGGATATAGTTTTCCTTCATATCCCCGTACAGTTTCGTGTTCGTCAGAGCAATCCTGGTCTGTCCAACGATGCTCGAGAGCAGGGCCAGCTTTCCGGAGGCTCGTTCCGGTTCGTCAACCGACCCGATGAAAACCGCTCCGAACCGCAGATCTTCCCAGCAGAGCGGAAGAACGGAACGAAAACCGAGGGGAGGAAGCCGCAACGGATCGTTTGGATATCCGTCGAGCTTGATTGCGGCGGTGACGAATCTGCGCCTCCGGAGATTGGTCTCCGCCGCACGGTTGTATGCGGTCATGGTTTCCACGCCGAATTCCTGCAGCGTCTTGTCGTCAACGGAGTAGCGTGACCAGTACAGGAACTCGTGGATCCGGCGCTGGATGACGAGAAAGCCGATGAAATCCATTTCGAAATGCCGGATGGTGGTTTCCGCCAGGCAATGAATGACATCGTACTTGTCTACCATTCCCATGAGCTTTTCGGAATAGGACGAGATGATCTGAAGTTCCAGGAGCTTCTGGTTCACCGTCTCGTACAGAGTGGCATTGACAAGCGCGTTACCTACCTGCGCCGCGACGATTTCCGCGGCATGCACGTTCGCTGAGGAAAACGGGGTCTGTGAGGATGACCGCCGGAGAGTCACGATTCCGCGCAGGTCGTTACCTGCAAAGAGCGGGATGACCAGAAAGGTCCCGTTGTCCGGAGGGCCGGAGTCGTTCGCGGAGCCGATGTCGGCATCGATGAAGGCCCGCCGCGCGGCCGCCACCCTGTTGATGAAAGCCGAAGGGAGGTCGTCCGGGGGAGAAGAGCCGTCGGAGATGTTTTCCCGCATCTTCCGCCATGACCGTTGATCTTTGTTGTAGAAATACAGCGCTGCGCTTTGAGCTTCGCTTATCTTCAGGAAGTACACGAATGAAATATCGATCAGTTTCTCGAGGTCCTGGCTCGAGTTGAGCCTGCTCATTTGATTGAAGAAGGAGGAAAAATCGTGGAGCAGGTCATGGACGCTCAGGGGAGAGGTGACCCGAATCGCCTGTTCGATCTTACGGGAGAGGATTTCCGGCGTGTATGGCTTGATCAGGCAGTCGAACGCGCCTCTTTTGAGGGCGCGGGCGATATCAGGGCTCTCGTAAGAGGAACGCGAAGCGGAAACGATCACCGGAACAGGACGGGCCTGCCGGCTCCCGAAATCGAGGACTGCCGTCGCACTTCCCTCCGAGAGATCGATGTCGCACACTACGACATGCGGACGAAGCTGTTCGATCATCTCGATCGCCTGGTGCGAATTGAACGTGATGGCGGTCTTGTATTCCAGAACCATCAGCCCGCCGGAAATCCTGGAACACCATTCCCTGTCGCTGTCGACAATCAATACGAGACACTCTGAATGCGTTTTCATCCGGTTCTCGGAATGAAGGTTACCGGGAAATCCCGATAGGCTTCGGCTCTGGAGCGCTCAGCTTACCAGGTATGATACATTGATAACTGATAGGTGCCGTTAAGCGCCTCATGGTTGATATAGGCGAGATCCAGGCCGGCACGCTCGTGAAAAAGACGCAATCCCGCGCCGAAACCGAATTTGCCTTGCGAGAGTCCCGCGCGCACCGCGACCGTCCGCATTATGGTGTATTCGATTCCTATTTTTCCCTGTGAAAAAAGTATCGACGGTTTTTGGTATATTTCGAAATGATCCGGATCTTCGATGATCGTTCCTGTGGAATCCTTATTTCTTGAAATGTAATTCAGTCCGTCGTTCGCGAACAGATCGGGTGTAGTATACCCGATTTTCATAGAGCCGTAGATGTAATCGATCTCTTTTTCCCATCCGATTCCGGCCCGGAGACGCGGGTAGGCATACTCCTGAAAGTTCTTGTTCCAGTAGATGATGCTGGATGTAAGGTTTTCAATCTGAAGAGCACATGAAATACCTGGTTTCGGGAAAAAACTCCTTATACCGCCGTCGAGCCCGATTCCATACCCGGTTTCTGGCAGACGGACCCTTTGAGCGTTGACCGCGATACCCCCGCTCACGGTGATTCGAGGTTTGAGAATGAAATGTTTTCCGATTCCAGCCCTGAAAAGCATTTTTGACGCGGAGAAGTATTTTATTTTCGCTTCGCCCATTCCTCCGTCCTGTGTGAGCGAACTTGCTTCGGTATTGGGAATATCCGGGATGTAGATGTAGCCCAGAAGCACGCCAATGCCGATATCATCACGCGGTTTGGCGGTATAGGTCAGCATCGATGTGCTGAAGATGTTTCCATAGAATCCCGCATAGGCCAGAGCCAGCCGGTTCAGTGAATCGAACGGCAGGTTGGCGGGTGTGGCTTCCACGGAGGCACCTGAACCGAAACTCAGGTCGGATCCCGCCATTGCCGCGGATACCGGAGTCACCATGATCTCGTCTGCGATATCCGCATACGCGCTTGAATTCATTTCCCCATAGCACCAGGCGGATACTGAAAGAAGTATAAGAAGAAGTCTCTTGTCCATCACATGGGCATCTTTCTGAAACAGTACGCCCTTGCGGGGCTCTACGGTAGAAGAGACAAAAATAACACAATTGTATGTATTACACCATAGGTCGTCCATTTATTGCCTCACGGTCCGCCGGAGGTGATTTCCGGAATCCGTTCAGGTCAGGTATGGATCCGCACGCCGCTCCCGCATCCTTCCCTCATACGTTGTATTGACTCCCCCTTCATCCCTTG
>CAZGVZ010000389.1:0-4649 GCA_964529145.1 uncultured Fibrobacteraceae bacterium
TACCGCTCGTATATACAGGAGTCCGCAACGCGAAGAGAATCACCGATACGCTTCGCGTTCGCAATCGAATCGACCACCCTGAGAGAATCGGTGATCTTCTTTTCGGCCTTTTCCCGTGAATAGAGCCTCATTCTCGCCGAACCTGGTGATACGGCGGTCAATACGATCGAAACGGCGAAAACGGCAACGACGGTCTTCATACTCTGCACCCTCGCGAGTTTATAACTCGAATATTCGTACATGGTTTGAGGGGTTTAGGCGGCCCTCAGAAGATTTTACCTTTGACCAGCACTGATTTTCAACCCAAATCGGCGTTGGGGCATTTCGCCTTCCGGATCGGGTTGAAAATATAGCTTCCGGAAGTGCAGAGGTCAAAAAGGAGGGAAGGACGATCTCCCGTGCAAGAGAACTGTACCTGAAAAAGTCTGCACTCGGGATCCCGGCCGGGAATGCTGTCCCCATCGTCGCCCGGGGCGCTCGCAGCGACGGACGGAAAGCTTTCCATGGTTTTCCCGGCCGGTCTCGCGGTGCGCGTCCTTCATTTTTCGCTATAAATGTAGTATTTTCAATGTGACGTGGACCGTTCCTATTAATGTTCCGGAGAACCGGACCCTCCAGACCAGAGCAGGTGAAATGCCCTACGTTTTCTTCCAGACTTTCGGTTGCCAGATGAACATCGCGGATTCCGACGAGATCTGCGGCAGGCTGGTTAAATCGGGTTTTTATCCTACCGAGGACCCGTCGCTTGCCGATCTCATCGTGGTGAATACCTGTAGCGTGCGTGAGCATGCGGAAAGACGGGCGAAGGTACGCATCGGGGAGTATGGCCGTTTGAAGAAGAGAGACGCCCAACTCTGGGTCATCGGGTGTATGGCCGAACGGCTCGGACCCGGCCTTATGGCGATTCCAGGCGTGACCAGGGTCATCGGCGCACGCTCCCTCGAATGTATCGACGCGGAGATCGGGGCGGCCCCTGCGGAAACCGCGGCGCAAGCTGCCGTCGTTCCGCACGGAGCATCCGGCTTCCTCTCAGTGATGCGCGGCTGCGACAATTATTGCGCTTACTGTATCGTGCCTTATGTTCGAGGCCCGGAGCATTCGATTCCCGCCACGGACCTTATCGATTCCCTGCGAAAAAAAGCGGATTCGGGAATCAGGGAAATCACTCTGCTCGGTCAGAATGTCAATTCCTACCGCAGTTCCGGCCTCGATTTCCCTGACCTGCTAGCCGGGATCGCTGAAATCCCGGGTATCGAACGGATACGGTTCACCACCTCGCATCCTAAGGATTGCAGTGAAAAACTGATCATCACCATGAAAAATGAACCGAAATGCTGCCGTCATTTTCATCTGCCGATGCAGGCAGGTTCCGACCGGATACTGAAACTGATGAACCGCGGCTATTCCACTGCCGAATACCTCGATCGGATCGCCATGATACGCTCGCACATGCCGGAAGCCGATATCACGACCGACATTCTCGTCGGCTTCCCTTCCGAAACGGAGGAGGAGTTCGAACAGACCTGCCGCCTGGCGGAAAAGGCCCGCTTTACCGCGGCTTTCATGTTCGCCTACAGCGTTCGGCAGGGGACCGCGGCCGCCTCGATGCCCGGCGCAGTTTCACATTCCGTAAAACAATCACGTCTCGGAAAACTCATTGAACTTCAAACCGGGATCACCAAAGCCGTTTACGCCGGCATGGTAGGAAAAAGGGTGCAGCTGATGATCGGGAATCGTCACACGAAAGATGACCGGTGGTGGATGGCGATGGATTACGGAAGCAAAAGAGCGCTCATAGCTTGCGACGGCCTGCAGTCAGGAACGATTTTAGATGCAGGCGTCGTTCGATCCAGTGGAATGACTCTCGTTTGCGAAAGGACCTCATCGTGAAAATATTCAAATGGGTAACGATTTTCGTCATTGCCTTCCTTTTCGCCTGGATTCTGATCTTTACTTTTACTCAGGAACAGTTCAAACAGGTCGCCCAGGCCAGGATTCTCGCCTATTGGACGCCCGCCATTCCGATTTACTTCTACGTCGCGGGCGCGTTCGGCATCGGTCTCGTTCTCGGCCTGCTCGCGGCACTCTATTATTACATTTTGTTCCAGACGAAAATGCGACGCGCGACAAGGGAAAACCGCGACCTCGAAGAGAAGCTCGCCATGACGCACAGAGAGCTCGAACAGTACCGGCCGCCTGACGAGGCGGCGGAGTACGGGGTCCCGGAGAACTCCTCTTCTCAATCATCCGCCGATGTGTTCCCGGAGAAGGAAGTTGACAGCGAAGCATCGGGGCAACCCTTATGAAAAGGTGGGGGACAGCCGTGATGGTTGCCGTTCTCCAGGCTGCTGTTCCCGGAGCGGTGACCGCCACGAAGGATACCAATCATGCCGCAGGCATGAAACTCTATTCCGAAGGGCACCTGGAAGAAGCGTCGCTGCGGCTGGAAAAGGCTTACCGGTCTCATCCCCATAACTGCCGGATCGCTTTCGATTATGCCCTTGCAGCGCCATGCTCGGTTGCCGTCGATCTCTTCGAGAGGTGCTCTTCCGACACCTCTTGCCCCGATTCACTCCGCGCAGCTTCTTTCGCTCAATTGGGCGACTATTCCTACGTACACAGCGCGTTCAAGACCGCAGCCGAAAGGTATCGCCTCGCCTCGAAACTGCGTTCGGATCCTTTGTATCGCCATCGCTGGGCTTTGGCTGCGATGGCACTCCATGACCGCCAGACCGCTAGGTCGTTGTGGCACACCATCACCCTCGACCACGGCACCGAGCAGGCATATGAGGCCCATTACCACCTGGGACTGCTCGATATGGAAGATGGGCATCACGATTCGGCATTTCAACGATTCTCGAAATCGGGCCCATTCGACACGACCCGCTCCTGGACAATAGCAGCCACCGCCGCAAAACTCGAGTGCGCCCTCCGCCTCGGAAAACAGGATTCCGCGAAGGTCTTGGAACGATTGCTACTACCGGTGAAGGAACGGCTCCTCGAACGGGATCTCTTGAAACTCGCGGCCCTTTCTTCAGAAAAACAGCCTCCGGGTCCTCCATCTTCCGGCAAGGATCCGAATCCTCGGGGTATTGCTTTCACCCTGCAGGTGGGTGCGTTCGGTTCTCTGGACAACGCATCCGGTCTTCAGGCCAGGCTCGTTTCACGGTTCGAAGACGTAACGATCCTTCCAGTAACGCTTTCGGACCAACTTTTTTACAGAGTAAGAGTAGGCACGTTCAGCAGCAGGGAAGTGGCGGAAGCATTCGGGGCAGAAAAACTTGCAAAGGAAGGCATCCCTTTCAAAGCAGTGGAAAAATAACGGTTCTCCCGGTCCCGCGGAGAGAATCCGGGCCACTTCGATACTTCACCGGACTTTTCCATCAGTTAGGAGCGCCTCATGGAGTTTGAAACCGTTATAGGGCTCGAACTTCATGTCCAGCTTTCGACTGATACAAAACTCTTCTGCGGATGTCGCTCTCGGTTCGGCGATCCTCCGAATACCCTAACCTGCCCGGTCTGTCTCGGCTTACCCGGCGCTCTGCCGGTGCTCAACCGGCGGGCGGTTCTCATGGCCCTGCGCATGGGATGCGCCGTCGGGTCGACTATTCCCGGTCATTCCGCATTCGCCCGCAAAAACTACTTCTACCCCGACCTGCCTAAAGGCTACCAGATCACCCAATTCGACCTCCCTCTCTGCAGGGGGGGGAGTGTTCCCATCTCATATAACGATAAGAGGAAAAACATCGGACTGGACCGGATCCACCTGGAGGAAGACGCCGGAAAACTGGTTCATGACAAGGGACCTCATTCGCTTGTTGACGTCAATCGTTGCGGCGTTCCGCTCATCGAGATCGTCAGCCGGCCGGAAATCGGCAACTCCATGGAAGCCTATGTTTTCCTAATGGAAGTGAAATCCATTCTGGAATACCTGGAGATATGCGACTGTTCCATGGAGGAAGGAAATCTCAGGTGCGACGCGAACGTTTCTCTTCGCCTGAAAGGCCGGCGGCAACTGGGTATGAAAACCGAACTGAAAAATCTCAACAGCTTCCACGGCGTCAAAAACGCACTCGATCATGAAATACAGCGGCAGCAGGAGCTCTTACGGACCGGAGGACGGATAGTGCAGGAAACCTTTCTCTGGGATCCGGCGCTACGGAAATTGTTTTCAATGAGATCTAAAGAGGAATCAAGTGATTACAGATATTTTCCCGAACCCGATATGGTACCTCTCCTCGTCACCGGAGATGAAATCGACGCCGCAAGGGAATCGATTCCCGAGCTGCCCAGGAATCGAAAGGAACGCTTCGTTTCCGATTTCAAACTGGAGGAGAAGGCAGCCGAGGTATTGGCATCTGATAAAAACCTTGCCGATTATTTTGAAATGACCGTGAAGGTGCTCGATGATCCCCGCGAAGTCGCCGGATGGATAACGACCGATATTCTCCGCCTGGTAAAAGAGATGAAAACGCGTGTAGACAGGTTGCTCGTCACCCCCCAACGCCTGGGCGCCATCATCCGCCTGGTACGGGAGGGTGCGATCACCGTAAAGAATGGAAGGGAGCTGATCGTACTCACCCAGGATCGCGACCGGGATCCCGAATCGATCATTTCCGAAGAAGGAATGTGTCAGCTTTCCGATCCGG
>CAZGVZ010000390.1:0-4648 GCA_964529145.1 uncultured Fibrobacteraceae bacterium
CACGACATCAAGGCCGTATATTTTCTTGAACTCCACCGCTTCGGTATCGGCAGTTGATTGCCGGTTTAAATCTCGAGGATCTCCCTGGCCTTCCCTATGACATGATTCAGAACGCTTCCATGAAGCGAAACAGCATCGTAGGGGCATTGTTCCGCGCAACGATAACAGCGGATGCAATGGTCGTAATCGATTACCGGACGATGATATTCATCGAACCTGGCAGCGTGGGGTTTGCATATCGCGATACAGGCGGCGCACCCTTTTTCGCACCGTTTTCGGTCGATCTGCGGTCTCATGATGACCTGATGAAATAGGAAATCGGAAATTTTCGACGGTTTTGTATCCGGAAGTTTCCTGTAAGGAACGAAGGGGAGCGTTCCTGAGACCGAGAGCTCGTCCTCATGGGCCATTCCCCTTTCGAGCGCTGCTCTTACTGCGGGTACCCACCGTGGTTCGAAGCCGATCATCCTGCATGCGGCCACGTCGACCATGGTCCCGTTGAGCGAGGCCAGAATAACACCTGTCGCCCGGGGGGTGCCTGTTGCTGCGGGACCATCCACGTCGAGTCCGTACACAGCATCCATCACGGTAAGGCCGGGGTTTGCCGCAGTGTATATATCCACGATCGGTTCACCCCAGAACTCCTTGAAATCCTGCTGTTTCTGAAACATCTCATGATATATCTGTTTTGTACCTCCGGGAATGCACCCGAACATGTTCTTGATTGCTCCGGTATAGCGGGCGAGCCTGTGCACTTTGAGTTTGGGAACGTTCACCACCAGATCGTGCTCGAAAACGGCTTCGGTGATCCAGAACGGATTGAGCGCTTTTCCAGTGGTGATCTTTCGAATGGATGCTTTCTCGAACGGGATCAGTGATGCGCCGTACCTTCCGGCGACTTCAATCATTCCCGATGTATACATTCCCCTCAGGGTTCCTCCGCGCTGATGGAAAGCGGAGGAGTCGCCTATGCTCACGGCACAGCCGGCCTCCCTGAAAAACCGACAGAGTGCGGCCACGATCGCGGGATGGGTGGTCGCAGCCTGACCGGGGGTGTTCTGGGCGATGATATTCGGTTTCAACAGCACCCTGATTCCGGGTGTGATCGCGAATTCGATATCCGCGAGGGCTTTGCACAGGGCTGCGTAGACCTGCTTTTCCTCGTAGCCGGTGCAGGGCACAGATGAGACGATGTCAGACAATAAACGCCTCGATTCAGACGTCGGGTGTGTATCGAAGGGGCGCGAAACGGTTTCCGGAGAGGAGCCCGTTTCCGGTCCGCCATTCAAAACGGGTTGCGCAGCTTTGCAGAAAAAGAAATTCAATGTGTCACGGATGAATGATCGCTGGCGGTGAAAAGATCCTTTCATCTGCTGCCCCCTTCGCTTTAAAGGCGCGTGTGAGAGAAGAGATCCGCAACCGGGAATTGTTAAGGACAAACAGGAATGTTACGTTGAAATGACATTCGGTGGAGTCACCGTAAAGACACAGGGACGGCATGATAATGGATGTCCCGTATTGAAAAATAATGAAATAGCAGGGTCCGGAGCAAAGAATGATGTCCACGGCCGTTTTCGTGAGTGGTTCGACCCTGCCGGAGAGTTTGCTCGTGCCGGTTCGGCGGCAACAGCTTTCGTGAATGGACCGCATGTTAAAAGGAGGCTGAATCCCGTATGTCTTTTGAAATCTTTCCACATGATGCCGGTCCCCGTCGCATCACCTGCAAATCGTCAGGATCCCCGGATGGAAGTCGATGAATCTTTCCGGCGCATCCACTGGGAACTCCCCTGCAAAAAAGCTCGGATTCGTACAACCCGATGACCTGATCACTGCCTTTTATCAAACGAACTGCTGTTCGATTTACTCCTGCCGGGCATGTGTATTTTAGTTCCGCGTACTGAAAAGGTGTGCCGTCCGGAAAGGGGGAAAGTAAACGGGGCGGCAACTCCGGGCCAGTATGCTCCCCATTACCATTCCACCGATTCAGGAGGTCATATGATGAGAAGGAAAATTCATTCTGTCTCTTCAGTAAAGGCGCTGGTATACATCCTCGCGGTCGCCGGGCAGACATATTCACAGCAATGGATTCCCCTTGACGGAACCGGAGCCGGCGACGCTCGGAAAAAAGCGTCCGTGACCGTGGAACAGCTAAACGCGGCTGGAAACCGTATGGACGAGGCGATCGTCGATTCCCTGCGGCAGCTGAAAATTTCCATCACGGTTCCCGGAATCCATTCCTCAAAACAAACGATCGAAGAACAGGATTACCATTCGATACAGATCCCGGGCATCACCGGTCAGAGCGAAGAATTGGGGAAACCGGCGGTTCCGGTCCAGATCGTGATGAGGGAAATACCTTTCGGGGCAAGGCCGTCGATCACGGTCGAAACCGTCAGGGAAAAGGTCCTTAAGGGCATGAATATCGTTCCCGCTCAGAAGCCGGAATCCGATTCGAGGGAGCAAGACCGCACATTCGTGAAGGATCTTGATACCTACGGCAGCTCTGAACTCTATCCCGGGAATCATCTGCTCAAATCAGAGGTGCTCACTATGAGAAACCGGCAGTTCATCCGTCTGGAAATTGCCCTTGCACGGACTCGTCCGAATCTGAAGGAACTTTTGACGGTCTCGGAGATTTCCTTGAGGGTTACCTTAGACGGCGGAAATGGAGGAATGGACAAGGAATGCCCGGGTTCGAGCCGTTCGATGAACTCGCTTTTTTCAACAGGTGCGCATACGTCGGATGGTTCACTGGAATACGCTTATGGAAGCGCGCCTGAAACCTACATGATTCTGATGGACGATCAGTTCTCGGGGAATGCCGCTCTGCAGAATTTTATCAACTGGAAACGGCGCAAAGGATACCGCATGATTACGGTACTCACCTCGAATATAGATGCAGGCGGAGCGCCCGATTCTCAGGAGATCCGTAATTACATGCTTGGCCTTTCCCCCGACGATTATCCCTCATATCTGTTGATCATAGGAGACGAAACCGCGAACAACGGTGTCGACGGCTGGGCTTACTGGTCCTTCGGTACGCTGGGGTATACGGATCTTTACTATGCTTCCAGAGAACCCCTTAACAGTTTTCCCGTTCCTGACCTTTTTTACGGCAGACTTCCCGCGATCAACAACAACGAACTGACTTCTATGCTGCAGAAAGTCATTTCCATGGATCGCACCCCTCCGAGGAATTCGATGTATGATAGAATAATCGTTGCCAGCACCATTCAGGATTGGGATTACAACAACGAGGCGGACCGCCGGTTTTGCGAAACATCGGATGCCATTGCCTGTTATTTCGAACAGGATGCCGCCGGCGTCAATTATACCTGCGCGAGGGCGTTCACCAATCCGGAAACCGTCTCCCAGTACTGCACCTGGAATAACCTGAATACCCTGTTGTGGGCTCCGAACACCGCTATCGGAGCCAGGGTCTGGAACACGTTCGTGAGCGATGCTGTTGGGACATCAAGGATACAAAGCGAGATCAACAGAGGTTCCGCGATGATTTTTCATAGAAATCATGGGGATTACGGAGGGTGGTCGAATCCTCCGTTTTCCACGAACGAAGTGGATCGCCTGGCGAACGGCAACGCGCTCACCCTGGTATGGTCCGTAAATTGCTTGACCGGGGCATATCACAGTGTTCACCTGGCATCTCCGACTCCGAATTTCATGCGGCAGTTCCTGCTCCATCCGAACGGAGGTGCATATACGGTGTTGGCCGCGACATCGGAATCGCCCACCTGGGCAAACGACTGGCTCGCACACGGCCTTTACACCGGTCTTTTCGATTCCTATGTCTCATGGCACAACGCTTCCACCGCACCCGACTGGTCGAACGATCTGCCTTCGGCATTGACAATGGCCGAAGGATCGGCTAGAAAACACGGTCCTAACCTGCTTTTCGGTAAAACCTACTGTCTGGAGAATTATGCGAGCGCGCCAATCGTACGTACCGAATTCGAACTGTACCATATATTCGGAGATCCTGAAGGGGAAATAGTGGTTCATACCCCTCAGGTGCAGACTGTCGGATATCCCGCCTCAGTTCCAACCGGTTCACAGACGGTCGTTGTGACAACCGGGGATAACGGCGTGCAGGTATGCCTATGCAGTCAAGAACTAGGCATTCACCTTGTGGCGCTCTCTCAGAACGGAAACGCGACATTCAACATCAATCCCGCGGTGGCCGGTTCGATCATGGTTACGGCAACCGGTTTCGGCAAACGTCCGTATGAGGGAGTGATTCATGTCAAAAAGAGAGAAGGAGGCAACCAGGTCTTCGGCTTCGAGGATCCCTCTTTGTGGAGTTTCACATGCGGAAGCGGTACACTGGCCTGTTGCACCACTCCGAAAACCGAAGGAAACGCCTCGATGACCTGTGGCGGTAATTATTACCGGGAAATAACCTGCATTCCATTGAACACCAGCAGTATCAACGGGGAAACCTCAAGGCTTGCATTTGATCTGTATATAGGATCGAATCAACCGAATCCCTACTGGATAGGTCAGACTCAAATGATGGTGTCTTGTCCTTCGGCAGGCATCTATCACCGATTTATCGGTGCGCTTGAACTGACCGGAAAACCATTCAATGTATTCAATACAATGGTGTTCACCCTGCCTCCTCCGGTGATGA
>CAZGVZ010000391.1:0-4623 GCA_964529145.1 uncultured Fibrobacteraceae bacterium
CAGAGCAGGTGGCTGTTAACCACCGGGTCGGGGGTTCAAGTCCCTCCTGACCAGCCATAAAGTCCCTTAAAATTAGCCAAAAAATGGCATTTTAGGGGACTTTATTATTTTTACCCCGCCAGCCTTCGACCCCTCAAATACCCTGAATTGCTCTCAAAATGGGTACACTTCTGCAAAATGGGTACACTGTGGGTACACTTTTCACGGTCGATTTTCGACCGGTAATGATTGTTCAACCGGGCACCGGATAGGCACACCCGTACCCCCCAATAATTCCCATTCTTAGAGTAGTGTCCGGCTGGTTTGATTTAAAGAGGAATGTAGCGGGAAATTGTTACTATTCCGGGATAGTTTCCGGGTTTGCGGCCATAAAAGTGTCTGAGACATTAAAGGTACTGTGGCGGTAGGACCCTGTTACGGGTAGTGCCCAACTCCCTCCGCTCTCAAAATTGGCGGTTTAAGGATTCTGGTTGGCGGTTTCTGAGAAATGTGATTTCGGGTTACCGTCCGCTGCGGATACTTTAAGTTGGTTACAATTTGTAACCGACTCCGGTCTTTCTGTCCGAATGATTATTCATTTTCCGAGAACGAAACATGTTCGTTCGGCGAATAGTGTCTGATGTCATATCAGATCCCAAAAATTATCATTTACAATTTTAACGAATTCGGGGTCGATATTTTGACTGTTTAATGTGAACTGTCGTACTGTTTCTTCAGGAAGTGTAAATGTTACAGATCCGTTTATATGCTTTTGTCTGTTAAGCCGATTCCGGCAATCATCCGAGGGTATATCTGTTCTATTGATTTTTATGGAATATTCACTCATATCTGTTCCTAACATCAGTGAATTTATTGTTGTGCTACATTACCAAACGTGGCTTCAGATTATCTATGTGCATAATACCTGCTTTTTTGCTTAACAAAATATTCCAGCTCTGACGGTATTGGTATTAAAAAGTAACTGCAATTCCGATACGGTTGGCAATCTCAGTGTACAATTGAACATCATTAGAAGCTCTATGCCCTTTGAGGGAAGGTCCAGTCTTTGGTGTTTCAATTCGTAATCGGGTTCACTGCGGAAGATTACGGTAATACCCTCGTAGCCGGAGATTCCTATCGCTTCTCGACGTTCATCTATTGTTTCAAGTTCGTGCTGGATACGATCCAATTGTCCGGCTAATAATGCGCGGTGTTCTACCCGGTCACGGGCATACGGTTTGAAGGTGGGTCCGCGCCCGGGAGCACTCTTGTACCGTTCTGTTTCGGTGAATTCTCGTGGAAGCCGGAGGTGCCGATAGGTAAACCGTTCCGGATTGGCAGGCATTATACTCGCCCGTTATTATAAGTTGAGGTCATGCGGGAGTGGTACATTTTACGTTCGTCAAGCATCCGGATAATCGAGTTCGGCTGGACGTTGTCTTTCTGCATGATGATTTTTTCTTTTATCGCATCATCACAGGCACGGGTTATTTCCGCATAACTCAAACCTTCCGCATGTTTTGCAAGCTGCATATAATCGACATCGTTTTCAGTGAACCCGGCAAGACGGTTTTCGATAAGCTGCTTTGACTGTTTGACATCGGGCAGTGCATATTCAATCACATCGTTAAAACGCCTGAAAAGTGCATAATCAAGCATCTGCGGATGATTGGTGGCGGCAAGTATCATGCTGTTGGAACAGTCGTGGTCGATAAATTGCAGAAAACTGTTTAGAATACGGCGGATTTCTCCGACATCGTTTCCGGCTGCACGCATCGCTCCGATGGAGTCGAATTCATCAAAAAGATAAATACCCCGGTGCTTCTGCAGGGCATCAAAAACAAGACGTAATTTTGCCGATGTTTCACCCATGAACTTGGTGATGATTGAATCCAGCCTTATAACAAACAAGGGCATCCGCAGTTCACCGGCAAGGGCGAACGCGGTCATGGTTTTACCGGTTCCCGGAGGCCCAATCAGCAGAAATTTGCGACGAGGTTCAAGACCATGCGCGGTAATCTGTTCTATATGCCGCTGTTCTTTGATCACCCGGTCGAGACGTGCGGAAATATCGTCCGAAAGAATCATTTCAGAAAGACGGGTTTTCGGGTAGGAGGCGGAAAGTAACCGGGCAAGTTCACCTTGCGGTTGTACAAGCGGTACCGATTTTTCGGTATCTACTGAATCGCGCCTCTTTCGGGCAGCATCAATCAGTTGCCGGAGTTCCTGAGCGAATTTGCCATGACCAAGTTTGGCTTCGTGAGCGGCAATCTGCATTCCGTAGGTGATGAACCGTTCATCATCCTGTTTGAGATAACTTTCGAAGAGAGCCTTGAGTTGCGCCGAGGTTGCCATTTTTGTAACTCTATGATATTTCTACAGGTAAAATTTATTTCATAGTATGAAATAGTTCACACCGGATGTCTCTCAAAATAGTACGTACCTAAAACAGTTTTAAGCTACAACTTGTGAAAGAGATTTGTTCTATTCAGCTAAAAAGGAGGGTAAAATAAGGCGTTCTTATTAGTTTTCAACATACCAGCCATTCTCATAATCGGCATA
This sequence comes from uncultured Fibrobacteraceae bacterium, assembly GCA_964529145.1. Classification (GTDB taxonomy): domain Bacteria; phylum Fibrobacterota; class Chitinivibrionia; order Chitinivibrionales; family Chitinispirillaceae; genus JAFGNB01. The sequence continues at coordinate 2,542 of CAZGVZ010000391.1, forward strand.
TTTCTCAGGACAGGCAATCTCCTGTTCGATTTCCACCCGGAAAAAGATACTCCCGGGGATTTTCTGGATATCGTGTACCTTTCCCGACCATGCTTTTTCTGCATCAGAACTGCCGTTGAATTTTTTAATTAATGGTATTCTGAATGAGAACCAAAGTCTTGTCGGGAATATCAAGTATCGCCGTACATGATGAATCCGTACTCTTATAAACACCATTTGATAAAGCATATTGTTCCAAAGAACCGTTATCAAAACATGTAACTGTCATAAAGCAAATCAATAGTCCAAATACTCTCACAACCAATCTCCTAGAATAAATGGATGTAGGTCATTATTTATCAAATATTACGAGCGGGATCAGCCGGCTGCGAAGTCCACACTCTGCGTCGAGCCGTATCGCCATTTTTAATGCAATATGGCTGCTGCGCTCTCATTTATTGTGCTTCGCCGGGCTCGGGTCAAAGAACTGAATTCTGTAACCATTTCAAAGGACAAGGGGTGCCACTCTATTGTCGCTTTTACTCTGTAGTAGCGGACGGTTCGCAGAATGATATTTATCTTCAATATTTTCCCGCGTTGACTTCTTTTTCCCTAAGATTGGATACTCACCTTCTGGATCCGAAAAGAGAAAAATACCTTTCAGTTACTGGAACAGATCAACCACATGTTGATGCCACAGGCGGGGAGCACCGAGTGTTTTGTTCCGGTCATTCCTGTATTCTCTGCCGAGTAGATTGAACGTTTTGCCGTTTCCAACGACGGTGAGATGGGGCAGGGCCATACTCTTCAGGAAAGCAGTCTTCTGCCGGTCACCTTTGCAGACAGACATCATCTCGGTCGGAATTTTTACATGAGCCGGCTCAGATTCAAAGGATTGCAGGGTATATTTTATAGAAAACACGGAGTAGGATAAATCACTCTGTATCGTTCTCATAAACTGAATGAGACCGACATTTGACCTGTACAGTGCATATCCGGATCCTGTCGCTATTCCGCCCGCTCCGCCTGAATTTCGCGGTGCTACATTCAGTTCATATTCGCCATCCGCGTATTCGAGAGATAATATATGTAAATCAACCACGGCGGAATCCTCAGTTGTTATGGCATGAGCATCACAGACAGGAAAAGATGGCCACATCCCGCTTTTGGAACGTATGGAATTTCCAACATCAATAAGTGTATCATAATAGACAGTGTCCACTGTTTCCAATGTTGTATCGTGTGTACTGAAAAAAACGCTGTCGGAGGTGCTGGCCGGCCCTGGTTTGGTTCCACGTATAAACTGTCCACTGTTTTCAAAGAAGTAATACAGAGTATCTCCGGATTCATAGCTGCTTTTACAGGAATACGTCAATGTACCTTCCTGATAATCGATATACGATATCCTGTTATCCTCGATGGAAAAATCATAGATCCATTTGTTGTTGACATTGAGCGGTGCGAAATCGCCGATGGAATCCGCACCGACCATGGTACTAATCAATAAAACAGCTGCTGTTCCATGTTTCATATCGGTCCCTCCCCTATATTCTATTCTTGAATATAGCTGCAGTGATGGATAATGAATGGAAGGATATCGAAAATGTGTTTTCCGGCGGAAAACAGGGTAGTTCGTACCTGGATAACTGCCTATATGTCACTACTGTAAGGTTCCAACAGTCTTTCTTTCGGTGGTTATTACAGTAGTAGGACAAAAATCAATAAGAATAAGAATGTATTGACCTGATGTTATACTCGCAAAAGGTCTTTTAAAATATGGATGCGGCCTCAATTCTAGGCACGATATTTGCTTGGCATTTCTAATCCTTCCGGCAAAATATATATAGGGTTATCAAAAAGTTAGGACCTTACCCGAAAGGATTCAGCAAATGTCATTCAATTAAACAAAAACAATCTGAAGTGATTATTGATAGGAAAGACCAGCAACAAAAAACAACAAAGCCTATAAGCTCCGTCGCGTTGCTCCTCCGGGCTTCGCCACATTTTGCCTTCGTAAAACCTTCGGCAAAACGTCTTATAGGCTCGGCCGTTGTTTGCAATTGTTAATTGGGCATCCTTGAAGCCGCCGTCCAGGCGGCAAAG
>CAZGVZ010000392.1:0-4612 GCA_964529145.1 uncultured Fibrobacteraceae bacterium
GAGGCGGCCCGCATTGAATTGGGTATGCGCCACTTTCTGGAAGAAGGCGGTTTCACTTCTTGTAATGGCCGCACTGCTGTTCTGGTCTTTGCGCGGAGTCGATTTGCGGGAAGTGGCGAAGCTGTTCGGCAATATGCGCTGGGAACTGCTCAACATCGTGGTTGGATTGACAATGGGAGATATTTCGTTACGTGCGCTGGCATGGAAGGTCACGGTCGACAGAATGAAGCGGGTGCGATATACGCACATTCTCTCCGCGTTTCTGATAGGCCAGCTCGCGAATATCGCTCTTCCCCTGAAATTCGGTGATGTCGCGCAGGGCTATCTGCTCGGAAAAAGAGAGGAGATACGCATGATCGCGACCTACTCGTCCATCGTGATCGTACGGCTGTTTCAGTTCGTTTCTCTTGCCGCAATTCTGGCCGTGGTTCTTCCAATGGTTTCAAGAAACGATGCCATGGTCCGGGGCGGCTGGGCACTGTTCGGTTTTATCGCAGTTATTCTGCCCGTGGTTTTTCTTTTTTACCGGTACGGCGAACCCGCGGTGTACGCACTACTCAAGAGAATGCGCAGGCGTTCGCCACACATGGCGGGCAAAGCGAGGGATCTTGTCGTTGCGGCGAAAACAGGGATGAAGGGTTTGAGCAGGACTTCGACCGTGCTTGCGCTGCTTTCCGTCACGTTTTTTTCATGGTTGGTAGAGATCGTGATGATAAGACTGACTGCCGAAGCGCTCGGGATCCCGATCGGAATGATTGCCTCGGCTGTCGTTCTTCTCGCGATCAATCTCGGCATTATCGTTTCACCCACACCGGGGAATCTCGGGACGTTTCAGTTCGTCAGCATTCTTTCGCTTTCATGGTTCGATGTTTCGAAGGCGAAAGCCTTCAGTTTTTCGGTGATGATGCAGGTTATCCAGGGATTTCCGGTTATAGTCGGCGGGCTGATGAGCGTATGGTACGAACTTTTCCGTAACGGAAAAATGCGGCATTCACGTGGGAAAAAAAAGGAATACCAGGTATGAAAATCGGTATCGTCTCTCCGCATTTTTACCCATGGTACGGCGGAATAACGGAGCATGTCTCCTATCTTTACCGGCATTTGAAACGCAAAGGGCATTCCGTAAAAATCATCACGCCTTTCGATGGCGGTGACCGTCTCGAGGAGAAGAATGATCTTATAAAGGTGGGGAAGCCCATTCCGTTTTTTTCTAACGGATCGCTGTCGTCAATGCCGTATATCTCCAGGAAGCGCAGGACTATTCAAAGAATCATGGAGAGGGAAATGTTCGATGTCCTGCATCTTCATCAGCCGCTTTTCTGCCCTTTGAGTCTGGGGTTCCTGAACCGTGTGGGAGAACTTCGCCGGATGGGGGCCGAATCTCCAAGGATAGTGGGCACGTTTCATGCCTGCGGAGGTAAAATCGAACGGATGCTTGTACAAACGTTCAGTTTTTATTTCCGGCGCTATTCCTCCGTTTTCGACGAACTCATCGCAGTATCGCCTGCTGCAAGAGATTTTGTCGCTACTCTGCTCAGCGGCGATTTCGACATCATTCCCAATGGGATCGATATCGCGCGTTTTGCCCGCGAAGGTCCGGGATCAGTCAGCCGCGGAGCCGGCGACAATGTCGCGAACATTCTCTTCGTGGGGAGACTCGAACCAAGGAAAGGAGTGACCGCTCTCCTCAGGAGCCTCGAGTACGTTCCGTCATACACGAGCCGGCCGTTCCGGCTCCTGATGGTCGGCAACGGTATTACCACAGCGTATTACAGGGGTAAAGTTCCAGGCAGCGTCACGGAACGGGTGGAGTTCATAGGTAAAGTAGCATTCGAGGACCTTCCGGGGTATTACCGCAAAGCCGATCTCTTCTGTTCGCCTGCAGTGTATGGTGAGAGTTTCGGAACGGTGCTCATCGAAGCGATGGCCTCGGGCGTACCCATTATAGCGGGTGACAATGAAGGGTACAGAACCGTACTTCGGCACAGGATAAACGCCCTGCTAGTGGATCCTCAGGATCCCCTGAGCATCGCTGCCGCGATCGCGGAACTGCTGAACTCGCAAGACCTCTGCCGCCGGCTCGCTTCCCGGGGAATGGAGGACGCGAGAAATTTCGACTGGGGATTTCTCATCGAGAGGATCGAATCGCTGTATATCAAATCGGGGCCGGGTGCGGCAAAATCGGGGCAAACATGCCGTCCGTAAATGGGCCGCAGGTTTCCATACGGCTGCAGGCACCGCGGTTGAGGGCGCGGAGGTGAACTCTTGACAGGACCTACGACCAGGGGACGACTTGCGGGATCGACTGGAGGGATTGTCAAGCTTGGACTTCTGATATGCATGGAAATCCTCAGGTGGGCGCCTTGCGCATTGAGGTTCCGGATCACGGACGCCTGTTTCACCGCAGCATTCTTTCTCATGGCAGGAAAACGCCTCGCAGTACGACAAAATCTGAAGTGTATCCTTGAACGCGAACCCAAGAAAGCGGAAGTCCGGAGAGTGTTCACTGAATATGGAAGGTACTGGGCGGAATCGGTCGATATAAAAAACATCTGGATACGGAGAAGAAAAGTATACAATGGCCCGCTGTTTCCCATTTCCGTCGACAGGCTCATAGGTTTGACATTCCATCTGGGGAATTTCGAACTTTTCGGGCCGGAATACTTCAACCATTACCGCACCATGTTCCCCGTGGTGGCCGAACGCCTCAGGCCAGGATTCCTTACAAGTTATTTCAGGGCGCGCCGAAGGAGGCATCACCTCGACTCGATTCCCCACGACGACCCCAGAACGATCCTCGGAACACTCAGGAACGGTCATTCGCTGGGAATCGTATGTGACAGAATGATCGGAAGAGGACACGGAATCCGCGGCACGCTCTTCGGGCGGCCGGTGCGCCTTCCTCTCGCATTGTTGTCGTATGCGAAAAACGAGAACATACCCGTTTTCGTCGCCTATGCGATAAGCGGTTCCGGATGCATCGAGTTCCAATCATACAGGATCGAAACATCCGATCTCGACTCTGCGGCCGCAAGAGTAATCTCCATACTTGAGGACGCGGTGCGCCGATATCCTTTCCAGTGGCACCTGTTGAGCAGGTTCTGGGAAGAAGTGGAGGAGAGTGAGGAAAGTTGAGAGTGGAGAGTGAAGAAATAGGTGTGAAGAGAAAAGAGCCCGGGAGAGAGGTGCTTATTTCCGCGATGAGATTATGTGCCAGACGATGGCGAAAGCGACGATCCCGGAAAGAAAAAAGGAGATTCCTGCAACGGAGGCATGTGAAATGAAGAGTTTCAACGAACCCGGAGCCGAGGTCGAAGGAAGAATGGCGAATCCGTATCCCAATCCTCCCAGACCCGAAGTGACCAAGAGTCCTATGCTGATCCGGAGCCGGTTTGAACGGGAAATCGGAAAAAGTCGGAGTGGAGGCATGGTCATTGCAGCCCTGAGCGCGTTATCCCAGTGAAGGTACCAGTTTCTATACCGGCAAAGAAGTGCGGCGATTCCAGCGAAAGAGGTGAGGTATTGAGCGGCGAAATAGACTCGCACCGTGCCGATTCCCTCGATCTCCAGAAGAGTCGCATGCATGAGCGGTATCCTTTGGGCGAGCCATCCATCCGCGTGAGTGCATGAATCCCAGAGCAGATGCGTAGCGATACCCGCGAATAGGGAAACGATGATGAGACCGATTTTGTCCGCACGGAAAAAGGAACATGAGTTTTCCGCGCTTACAAGCAGCTTCTGGTGAGTGCGCGGAAACAGTGATATCAAAGGTCGCTTGAGGATGAAATGAAAAAAGAACAGGAGCAGCAAACCCATAGGAAGGCAAAACGAGAAGATGCCGGGCAGGCTGTGACTTACCGAACGGTCGGGTGTCATGCGGAGAAAGAATTCGAAATCCGGGACGATACTGCCGATCACGAGAGCGCAGGGAACGAGACCGAACCTTTTCAACGGAAGTGAAATCGCGGGATGAGCAATGGTAAGAGCCAAACTACCTCAAATTCTCACAATCTGACTAAGGTGAAGTTGGGTTGAGGAACAATTCGGCTCTGCTTGGGGGATATTGCCGGAAAACCGCGGCTGGTCCGCGAAGATTCAAAAAAGGGCATATATTTTGCATTTCGTTTCGGGCGTTCGCGTCATCATCGCTGTTCACAGAAACATCTCAAGGAGGACCTCATGCAGATTTATTCCCGGTATTCCCTCGATATGACCGTCACCGGAACAGGAAAGTGGATCGACCGGATCATGAAGGAACTGAACTGGACAAACCGTACCCTCGCCGTCACGGTCCTTCGGACGGTTTTACAGATCATTCGCGATGGATGTGCAGTTGAGGAAATCGACCGGTTCGCGGCGCGGCTTCCGATCGTCGCATGGATGCTTTTCAAACAGAAGGATGTGAAGTACACGGAAGGTTCGCCTTTGGAACAATTCCTCAGTAGCTGCTCCGGCATTCTCGAGAACGGCGTGGAGCCGTTGTCCGCGATGAATGCAGTGGTGCGGATCATTCGGGACAATGTGGATCATTCCTGTATCCCGGAGCATGTGTCGGGGCTTTTGGCATAGGTTATGGAAGACGTGCAAAGCGGCTGCTGAGAACGTAAAAGGT
>CAZGVZ010000393.1:0-4604 GCA_964529145.1 uncultured Fibrobacteraceae bacterium
TACGCACAATACGGATATTCGGAATACCAGAAGGTTTATCAGGATAAACTTTCAAAGTCGAACAAGAACTTCCGTGCATCCAAAACTGTGTTAACCTTGTTAATTGTAAATCATATAGTGAGCGCTATCGATGCTGGGATCACCGCAAAATCCTACAATGATAAACTGCTCGGTAAAAGCAGTTTCTGGCAGAAGATCAATCTCAGGGATACCTATGTATCTACACCTTTCGGGCCTGCCGGCGGATTCGCATTGGAGGTCCGGTTTTGATTAAAGTAAATTCTCCACCCATTCTGCTTTTTCTATTCTGCTGTGGATACACATCATTTGCGCAGATCAGCATCGATCCCGTCAGTACCGACACTGTGAATATTTTAGATCAGCGACCGGCGGGTTCAAATCGTAAAGAAACCGTCGCTTTATGGTCCACACTGCTCATCCCGGGTTCCGGTCACCGGATTGCGGGATACCAATCAAACGCTCTCGGGTATATATCCGCGGATGTTGCCTCCCTGTGCGGAGCGCTTTTTTTTCATCATTACGAAAAAAAAATAAATACCGATTCCCGTTCTTTTGCCGCTCTGTACGCCGGCGCCGCCGCTTCCGTCAATGAGGAATATTATTGGCAGGTTGTCGCCAATAATTACAGCTACGATGATTTTCACGAAACGCTCGGTTTGGAGCGTGATAAAGAAAAGCGTTTTCTCGAACAGAAGTTTTATTTCCAATGGCAGGATACGTCTTATCAAAACGAATTTGTATCCATGCAAAAAACCGCCAAACGGCTGGGCACCGTATCCTCCTTTTTTCTCGTAGCAATGATATTGAACCGTGTTGTCGCATTTATCGATCTTCGATCCGCGCTGAAGAACGTCCGGTATCAAGGCGGATCTTCGCTTTCATTTAAGGAGTTCAGCCCCAATCATTTTTCCCACGGCATTATGTTATCGTCCGAATTTTAACATCCCAGTTTTCAGTTTGAGGTGCCGATTCATGAGATGTCCATTTTGCAGCCATGGTGAAGACAAGGTGGTTGATTCGCGATCCAGTAAGGAAGGACAAGCCGTGCGGCGCAGGAGGGAATGTCTGCGATGCGGGCAACGTTTCACAACTTATGAGTATATCGAGAATGTATCTCTTACCATAATAAAAAACGATCAACGCAGGGAACCATTCGATCGGCAAAAACTCTTGCAGGGTATTATTGCTGCATGTAAAAAACGTCCTGTAAGCATGAAAAAAATTGAAAGTATCGTCGATAAAATAGAAAACACCATCGAAAAATCCGGAAAAATGGAAATTCCCAGTTCAGATATAGGTAAATTCGTCATGTCTGAACTTTATGAACTCGATGAAGTCGCCTACGTTCGGTTTGCCTCAGTATACAGGAAATTCAAGGACATCAGCGAATTCATTTCCGAAGTGAAAGATATCGAATCAAAAACCGAAATGCCGGGTAAAGACATTTCGAGATAAATCTCGTTCAAATCTATATCAATTGGCCTACGGAGCGGACTATGACAGACAATCAATCGGAACCCATTTTTAACGATACAGACTCGACTGACAATGCTTCCGAAAAGCTTCTTAAAATGATCAATGATTATGACAAACATGTCAGTTTCGATTTCACACCTGGCTCTCAAGTCCAGGGTACGATCACAAAAATCGGCACGGAGTTCTTGTTTATCGACATTGGAGGCAAAAATGAGGCCTTGATGAGTAAAAAAGAATATCTTCAGGATGGAAATGTCGAAGACATGAAGACCGGAAAGACAATCAAGGCTTTTGTGATCTCCGCGACACAGAATGAAATCATGCTCGGCAAGAGTCTTACAAACATCGACGGATCAAAGCAGGATCTCTATTCTTCTTTCAGGAATAAGATGCCTGTGAGCGGAAAAGTGACCGGTGTAAGCAAGGATGGCCTCACGGTAAAAATTGCAAACCATCGCGCATTCTGTCCTATCTCACAGATTGACATCAAATACACTGAAAACGTCAATTCATTTCTCGGTAAAAAACTCGATTTTTTAATATTGCGGATGTCTGAAGGCGGAAAAAACATTGTCGTCAGCCGTATTCCCCTTCTTGAGCAGATGCTGCTCCAAAGAATCGATGAACTCGAGAAATATATCCAGACCAAAGAATCAATTACCGGTATAATCTCCAAAATAACCGATTTCGGCCTGTTCGTTGATCTGGGATTGTGCGAAGGTCTTGTCCATGTGTCGGAAATTTCGTGGGAGAGAACTCAGGATCCTGCGAAAGAATTTTCTCCCGGTCAGAAAATTGAATGCATTGTACTTCAGATTTCCAGAAAAGATCCTCTCAGGAATACCAAAATATCATTATCGATAAAACAGTTGTTTGAAAACCCATGGACTACCATCAAACACCGTTTTTCGGCAGGGCAATCTGTTCCTGGAAAAGTCGTTCGAATTATGAACTTCGGAGCATTCGTGGAATTGGCACCCGGCATTGATGGCCTTCTGCACATTTCAGAGATGTCTTGGATAAAGCGGGTACATCATCCTTCCGAAATGGTAAATATCGGTGATGAAATAAACGTCACGATTTTGTCCATCGATGAAGAAAAAAAGACGATTTCTCTGAGTCTGAAAGATGTTACCGACGATCCTTGGAGAAATATTTGTGAAAAATTTCCGATAGGATCGGAGTTTAACGGCACTGTGGCTCAGAAATCCAGATTCGGTTATTTTATTGACCTTTGTGAGGGCGTCACCGGGCTTCTGGTCTTTTCAAAAATATGTCCTGAAAAAAAGGACTCCTTCAAAGTGGGTGAATCGATCTCCGTCACTGTTGATTCAATCGACACCGCCAATCGCAGGATTTCTCTCTCTTACGGAATCACAACCACCAAGGATAAATCCTCTGATGAAACCGAAAACTACTCGACTTTTCAAAAATCCGAAGTCCGGACAACGACTGAATTCGGCGCGGCGCTGTTCGCGGCATTACATAAGACCTGAGTTAATCAGGCTCTTTTCGATGAGGAGAGGCGCTAGAATGAAAAATTCATGCAAAGAGTAAGAAACCCGAAAGGGTATGTCTTATTTTCTCACATCAAACCTTCTCCAAATTTCCGTCAAACCGCCAGGGAATCACTCAAGCCAGGGAATAACAGCAATTTAAAGGAAAAACAATGAGAATACTTGTGATCGGAGGCGCCGGCTATATTGGAAGTCATGTGGTTCGGGAACTTCTCGACAACGATTTTTCCGTGACCGTATTCGACGATTTATCTTCCGGAAGTTACGACAATCTTTTTAAGGAAGCGCAATTTGTTAAAGGGAATATACTCGATAATGCATCACTTCGATCCGTGATCACACGAGGTTACGATTGCGTAATGCATTTCGCGGCTTTGAAGGCGGCAGGTGAATCGATGGTTATTCCCCAGAAATATGCCTATCATAACATTAATGGTACAATCAACATTTTAAATGCCATAGTGGAGAGCGGCATCAAACGGTTTATCTTTTCTTCATCTGCTGCTGTGTACGGTGATCCATCTTACCTCCCAATCGATGAGAATCATCCGACAAATCCTACCAATTTTTATGGTTTTACCAAACTTGAAATCGAACGAATTCTATCGTGGTATGATCGATTGTGCGGAATCACGTATGCCTGCCTTCGTTATTTCAATGCCGCGGGTTATGATTCTCGAAAGAGAATCCCCGGCCTGGAAAAGAATCCCCAGAATCTGATTCCATGCGTCATGGAGGCCGCCACCGGAAAAAGAAAAGAACTATTCATTTTCGGTGATGACTATCCGACACATGACGGCACCGGAATAAGGGATTATATCCATGTTTCCGATCTGGCATCGGGACATCTGGCGGCTATCGATTACATCTCGAGGCAATCACGAAGTCTCATCGTCAATCTCGGAAGCCAGACAGGAATAAGTGTGCAATCGATCGTAGATAAAGCAAGATCCATTACCGGGAAAAAAATACCTACGCATATTTCCGGACGCCGTGACGGCGATTGTGCCGCTCTATATGCCTCTTCATCGAAGGCAAATTCATTATTAGGATGGAAACCCCGATTCAGCGACCTCGAGACGATTCTTCTCACGACCTGGGAAATGTACAGGAAATTATAGCCCACATACAATAGTTTCCACTCACCTGTTCGCTCGCACGCGGGGATGTAAAAAATCATGCACTGCGTTATGTATAGAACGCGGAATTTGGAGCATGATGTCGGTTTTTAAGGAAATGGCCCCTAATCATCACCGAGTTTTTCACTATCGAGATGAACCGGCACTTGTGTAAGCTTCCAGATATCTCTTGAATATTCAGATATGGTCCTGTCTGAAGAGAAAAATCCCATATTCGCCACATTTCGAATGCACATTTCAGTCCAGCGGACCTGATCTTCAGAGTAAATTCTCTCCAGATGGTTTTGACATTCCACGTAAGATCGAAAATCCGCCAATACCATATACTGGTCACCATGGCGAAGCAAAGTATCGATTATCGGTAAAAAAAGATGCGGTTCTTCAGGACTGAAAAACCCGGATGAAATCAGGTCGATTACTTGACGCAAATCCTCATCTTTCCGATATTCAT